>DXHF01000480.1 GCA_019113605.1 Candidatus Paenibacillus intestinavium | reverse complement strand
AACGACAGTATCATTAATTTGTAGAATTCCTTGGCTTGAAGTAATAACATTTTGCTCAGTAGCAACTCGATGTGCAGAAGACTTATAATCATGAAACTGATACCACGCTCCCGATAACCATTTCAATTGATCATCTATTCCTTCAAGATCCTCTATATTTAGTGTTAGTACGATATTCAAAGGGAGATCGCTTATTAATTGCTTGGGCGAAGCATACTCCCTCCATTTATCCAAGGAAATGCTATATAAGGAGGATTCGAAAGTAGTGATGGTATTCGTTGGTTGATTACTCATTACTTTAATATTTGGAAGCATAATTGTGGAATCATAAAACCTTAATCCTTCTGACATATAATACTCGTCCTGAAACCAATACATTTCGGCTGTTGCTCCAAGCGGAGCAACTTCATGACTTGCCAAGAAATCAATATAGGAAGCTATGTTGCCCCTTAATACCGATAAGTCAGCACTAATTGTATAAGATACAGCCGGAGCATCTACAATAATCGTACCATTACGTGATTGTAAATATTTCAACGTTTCAGCGTATCGCCTTGCTGCCGGATAATCGAAATTACTAAATATCGGTTTGGAGCTAATTAAAAATGGAATACCCGATTCATATAAAGTGTCACTAACCTCTCGAAGCTTATCAAAATCTGAAAAAGGATAAACTTCTGTTAACATCACATATAGTTTCCCTTGATCGATTATGTTCAACCAATCCTTCAATATATAGCCTGTGGCCCATTCAGTTATATCTGAATTATTATAAAAAGAAAGGTATGCATACTTACCATCGTTGAGCCCAAAAGGAGTATGAATACCATTAAGCTCAGATTCAACTATCCCATATGTGTGGATCGTATCGGAAAAAGACGTAATGATAACATCGTCCTTACTTAGTAGTACAGAGTCGTTAAATCCATCAATTGTAATATTAAAGGTTGTCGATAACTTAGATTGAACCTTCAATTGTAATGCGTTTACTAATTTCTCTGAAGGGTTTGTGCCTATATGCAAATATTTACCTTTATATTGTTTCATATCGTGCATAAGCACATCTACTCCATTGGTTTGTGCCGACTGGTTTCTCAATAAAATAACGTATGAAAAATCGTCTACGTCACCTTTCTTATAACTTTCCGAATCGACAACCGTTACATTTACTCCTAGGCCACCTAATAGACGCTTAAGTGAATCTATATTTCCCTCTTTTGAAGTGCCGATTGCATAACTGTCGTAGATTAACAAAACATTTTCCTTCTCTTGTTCTGCATAAACAGCCTGACTAGTCCATAGGACGGAAATAGCTATTACTAAAAATACAATTCGTAATACTAAACCTTTCATACTACAAACCTCATTTCTATGTCCTTCCATCATAGTTTATGACCTAGCCAACTTGAGATAAAAAGATATGTTATAACATCAAAACATGAAGTGAATAAAAATTGGTGCTTAGCCAAATCTGCATCTCCTGCACCAATAATTGAAACAAGCATGGCAGAGATACCAATTGCAATTAACGTAAGCATTAAAGGGAAAGTAATCATCGCTTCCTTATCCCTTTTCCGAAATGCAGCAATAAATGTTGGGGCAAAATAACCGATAATTACACTTGCCCAAATTACGATAAATCCAAATGTTTTAGGAGCAGCAGCTTGCTTAATATCACTATATAGTGAGAAATAAGATGTCTGCGAACCAAACTCCTTCCCCGCTGACATCTCATAATTCCCCATTGCTGCAGGTCGTGTAGCAAAACCATTTTTTGCTGCTAAATCCAGCATTTCAGCAGCTTTAGTAGGATGCATAATGTAGTAAGCTAATATTGAAAAATACCCATATTTATTATAAAAATTTTCTTCAAGCATATTAGAGTTAACATCAACTGTTGAATAAGGCAAATAATAAATGTCCCCACTTAATACGGCATATTGTCGATCAATACCGAAGGTTTCTAAGGCGGCCTCAGGATCCGAAGAATTTAATATAACGCCCCTATTCATCGCATGAAACTTATTAATATTTTTAAATTCATCACTAATAACTACATAGGAGCCAATTCCCGCAACTAAAATTGAGACAAGTGAAATTGCTGTTATAATACGATAAATACTATTTCTTTTTACAAAAACCAATAATATGCCCATGCATGCAATGATTACACCGACCGGCGCGTTTTGTTGCTTACTTGTTGTTAGTAGTAAGCTAGCAACTGTGAAAACTATTAATAGAACATAGACATTATATTTACCCGCTCTAATAAGTAGTAGAGAGGCTACCATATATATTAACGAAATAAGTACGACACTCTCACTAAAAAACGAATTAAAATAAGCAGTATATGCTGAATCTGCAAAAATAAATATCGTTAGAACACTAATAATATAGGATCTTATATTTCTGAGCTTCCAAGTCAAAGCCTCAACTAGCAAATAAATTCCAGTTACATATAAAACCAAATAAATCGCTGCTTGAAACCTAATATCAAATATTTCTGTACTGTAAAGTAATTGGTTAATAATGATCGACAGCTTAATAAATATAGACTGTGATGAGAAAATTGTTGATCCATTTTCATTGAAATATTGTAAAATACCATAGTTTTTAACAAAGTAGCCTAAATATTGGCTGTCATAGTTTGGATCATTAAAAAACAAACCATTACTGTAAAGAATTCGAAAGTAATCTCCGTTGTCAGCCATTCCAATATAAGGCGGCACAAAAAGTGCAAATATTGAAATAATAAATACACCCATAGCCGCAACCATTGCTGGTGTAATATAATAGCGATTTTCTGCTTCTTGCAGATAGTCTCTTAATTTCATTATTATCCAGCCTTTTCACTTATTTTTAATAGACGTACGCTAATAGTGCCTGCAAATTATCAAAAGAATATGCTTGTAACGTTGCTACATCACCATATGCTCCATATAATGTACTACCTGCTTCAACCACCTGATACCGTTCCATCCGTTCTATACTTTGCTTGTATAACTCTTCATCTCCAATCTCTGAGCCAATCATTGCAGCAATCGCATAGATTGCAGTAGATTGAATATCAGTTTTGGGAGTACCCTCTTTAGTATATTTCCCATATAAAGTCCCTTTCTGAACATTCTGCTTAATATAGTCAATACTTTCAACTCGTTGCAAGCCAACCTCTGCAAGCGATAGAATAGTCAACATGGATTCAATTGTATTTATATCTTCCGACTGATAGTTTTCAGTTTCATAATTATATCTTGTTTCATAAAAAGGAAACTCATCGGACACATAACCATTTTGAATAATACTGCTCATTTGATTAATAAGTATCTGTTGATCATGCTGACTCGACATATATCCTAAAGTACGTAAATCAATATAACACAGTGTTATGAAATTATTCTGAACCCTATAATACTCATCATAAAAATCAAACATATTACCGTTTTGAGTATTATATTTCATAAATCTATCCGCATATTGATTAGCTTGCTTAAAATAAATTTCATTTTCAAATATGTCTGCCGCTTCATAAAGTGCTCTAATTATTCTAAGATCATCAACAGCAGCATTCACCGTGTATAACTTATTATGTTTTGGACTATATCTGTAGCTAAAGCCACTTTCCGTCATTAAAACATCTTGAGAAAGCCTTAAACTATCTTCAAACCTATCCTGCTGCGATGTAATTGCATAGTATCTCATTAACAGTCCCATTGACTCGCTCAATATCTCATGACCTGTAGCAAACGACTCATTTTGATCAGTTTCCGTCAGATTAGTAAATATTCCTTGAGAGCCCATTAACTTTTCAGTAATAAATAAATACAACTTTTGTTCACGGTTTTCAGCATTTTCGTTATTACCGTATTGATGATGTAATCTTATATTGCGATCTTCAATTGTCTGATCACAAGCTGCCAATAAAGAGGAAACTAACAACATAAAGGAAATCAAACCTTTAGATTTCCATCCGAGCATAATTATCGTTCCTTCCTTCTGAAATGATATTTTTGTAACTCGTTGTTATATTATCGCTTCATTAAATTTCATAGTCGCATTAGCTTATTCATAACTTGTCAAGTTACTCCCATATTACCACCTACGAGAGTATGAAGGTATAGCTGATCAAAACTACTAAATATTACTAGCGGTGACTGGTCGCTTGCTCTAGGACAAAGCCTCGAGATACAAATTCGTTTTTCGAAGTAGGACTTGTCTAGTTACAATCAAGGCAATGACTATTCCTTCAACACTACTGCAACGTCATTTGCGGTAAATAGCAAACAAGAGGCGCGTTCCGATTAGGAATGCGCCTCTTGCATATTTTTTAACTCTACACTCGTGCGATTAACGTCATTCCATTCTTATATTACACAAATATCGTAGCTGCCGAAATTCGCGAAGAAACCCAATCTCCAGTAATCCTTTAATTCGGACTACTGGCTGTTGAAAGTATATTATCCTTTAACCGATCCCATCGTTAGTCCACCTACAAAATACTTTTGTAAGGCAAAAAACATAACTAGCAGAGGTAGTACACATAATATACAAGCGGCGAACAATACGTTCCATTGTGCCGGGTTTTGCTGATCTCCTAGAAAGCCTAGCATTGCGACAGGCAAAGGAGAATCGAGTGTTTTCGTAATGAAGACCATATTGAAGAAATAATCATTCCAAATCCATACACCTTGCGTAATAATAACGGAAACGGTAACGGGCAGCAGTAATGGGAACACGATTTTCGAAAAACGTGTGAACAAACCAGCTCCGTCTATATATGCCGCTTCTTCAATTTCCTCAGGGACACCGCTGCGAATGAATCCCGTGTACAAAAAAGTAGAGAATGGCAGACTGCAAGTAATAAACATAAGAATAGGTGTATATTGTCCAAGTGGAATACCTAACCCCTTAATCATCTGAATAATTGGTATGAGTACCATTTGCCCTGGAACAACAAGTCCTGCGAGGAAGAACATATACAAAAACTTGCTCGTCCTGCTTCTAATTCTTGCCATGGGATAAGCGGCCATTGCAGCAAAAAGAACAACAAATATGACAGATACCGAAGTTAACACTATGCTGTTCCACAGCGCTATCGGAAAGTTCATTCTCGTATACGCAGAAATAAAACTTTCTAGCGTAAATTCATTAAACCAATTTAGTGGATTTGTCATATTGCGTGGTGAACGCAACGAACTAGATAGTACGATGATGAGCGGTACAAGATTAATAAATACTAACATAAGAAGAAGTAAATGCGTTCCAAGCCGCTTCAAACGAGATTCGGTTTTCATGCCGATACCTCCTTCTTATTCAACGTTAATACACAGACAATCGTAATAAAAATAATGATAGCAAACGAAATAATGCCGAGTGCCGCTGCTTTACCGAATAGCTGGTCAGTAAAGGCCATTTTATACATCGCATAAATCAATGTATTCGTCGAAATACCCGGTCCACCATTTGTCATAATGAACGGGAAATCGAATGCCTTTAGACCGTTAATGACGCTTAACGTTATATTAATGGTAACTGAGGTTGCTAGCATCGGAAGTGTAATAAATCTGAATAATTTCCACTTGCCCGCTCCGTCAATTCTACCTGCTTCCAGCATCTCCTGTGGTACTGTTTGTAGACCCGCTAGATAGATAATGACGCTCACACCTATATTTTTCCATATATCTACTGCAATAATTGAATAAAGCGCTTTGGAGTAACTGCCAAGAAAGTTAGTATCCCAACCGGCTAGACCGATCTTAGCAAAGAAGGAAGCAATAAGCCCCTCTTCGGGCATATAGACATAGCTCCAGATAAATCCGACTACAATAGCACTAAATAAAGTAGGAATGTAAAACGCTGATCGATAAAACCCTTTAGCACGAATATTTGCATTTAATAGCGTAGCTATGAGAAGTGCAATAATATTTCCAAGTATGACTGTAATCGCAGTATAGATTAATGTGTTTTTGATAGAAATCATAAGAATTTCTTCCTTAAAGAGCGTCTTAAAATTACTGAACCCTACATAATTGAAATTTTGAACATATCCATTATAATCCGTTATGCTGTATTGAAACAGCTTAAGAATTGGAAATATCCAAAACACACAATAAAAGAGGAGAGCCGGGAGCACAAAAAAATACATCGTTTTTTTCATGATCGCACTATTCATGATGATTCTTTCCCTTCCCAATCAAATATCAACAAGGAAGCAGTATGTACCGCTCCCTTGTTGAGCGAACCCGTTATTCTTTGTACAACTCTTTGTATTTGTCCTGCATCGCTTTTGTTACATCTTCAGCCGTTGTTTTTTGACCTCCGATAATTTCAGCGAATTTCGCTTGCATAACATCACTCACGCCTGCAGGCCACATTTGGTTAGAGAAGTAGAATGCGTTCCCTGTTGATTGGATCTCACCTAATACATCTTGGAAAATATCATTTTGCAGCTCAACGCCATTAAATACGCTGATAGAAGGATTTGATGCTACCCAAGCTTCGAACAGTGGTGATTCAGCATCATACAAATACTCGAATACTTGCTTAGCTGCGTCAAGATTTGCTGATTTTGCATTCAATGCAAATCCTGCAGCTGTAGAAGCAGATGCGTATACTGGTTGACCAGCATCATTACCTGGAAGTGCGAAGAAACCACGCTCGAATTCAACCGCACCTGATGCTGTAACTCCTGGCAGATCCCATGTACCTGTAAAGATCATTGCTGCTTTACCATCAACAAATTGTTGCATTGCTTGTGCACTTGCCATACCTAGCGAGCTCTTAACAACATAACCTTTGTCATATAGCTCTTTGTATTGGTTAATCGTTTTTACCCATTTTTCGTCAGTAAGCACAGTTTCACCTGTTTGCAGCTTCGTATCAAATTCTGGATCTGTTGGATACACACTGTTGGCAGCAAGTTGATACATACCAAACTGGATAACCCATGGATCCTTATCGCCCATAGCAATTGGTGTTACGCCTGCAGCTTTCAACTTTTCAGCAGCTTCTAGGAAACTATTCCAATCTTGCGGCAATTCTGTAATGCCTGCTTGCTCGAACATTTCTTTATTATAGAATGTTCCGAGAATATCCATACCTTTTGCAACCGCATACGGCTTGCCATCAAAGCTCATATCATTTTTTGCTGCTGGGCTTACACGATCCCAGAAGCTAAGTTCAGAAAGATCAGCCGCATAGCCTGCTTTTGCAACTTCAATTGCGCCCATATTAGCTAATTTCGGAAAAACTAAGAAAATATCTGGACCTTCTCCAGCGCCAAGCTTCGTCTTAACCGTTGTATAATATTGCTCATCCGGTAACTTCTGTACTTCCAATGTTACATTCGGGAATTTCTCTTTCACTAGTCTAGGTAGTGTTTCAAGTTCAAAATCCTCACCTTCAGCAGCCTTCGCACCAGATACTAGCATCGTTAACGTTACTGGATCGTCAGATGCATCAGTAGGAGGCTCAGTCGTGTTACTTGGATTGTTCGTAGCATTTGTTGAACCAGCATTCGGAGTGTTCGAGGAACATGCTCCAATCACTAGCATCATGGCAACTAGCATCATAACTAACGTCTTGCGATTTAGAAACTTCATTTTATTACCCCCTGTGAAATTGTCTTTGACATCCTTACAATTTCAATTCTAAAGGGTCTAAGTCGAATCGATAAGCGCTTCATTTTTTGTCTTGATACCGCATTTTTTAGGAACAACGATTAATGTTCCCGCTTTAACTCCTCCTGCAGCTCTGTCAAGTATTGAATCGGCGTGTAATCCTCATTGGTCACCAATAGCTGTGCATTATCCCAAGCGAGAAGCTGCGCATTGGTACTGAACCTTGCTTCAAACCATAGTGCACCTTTTTTTGCCCCGCTAATTTTTTCTTGAACTAGCTTAGTTAATGGTGGAAGATCTGCTGGTGTATGTTCAACCTGAAAGCCTGTAACCATTCCTAGATCACTCATGGCACGATCTCCATATCGCTCAAAAACAAATTTCATCCAATTACCCACCTCAGGTGTATAAGCAGCTTTTGAAAAGGAGGTCGTCAAGCCCGCATTTACAGGAAACTCATCCAATGTGCCGCTTCCACCTTCGACAAGGGGAATACTGAAAAAGCCAATGGCGTCCTCACCGATTTTGTTCTGAGATTCGTCATTGAATGCCCGTAGCTGCCAGCTTCCCATATAAAACATAGCCGTCTTTCCTTGTAGAAAAGCATTTAGAGATGTTTCCATATCAACCGTATTCACTCGTTTTCCCAAATACCCTTTGATCCCCATCATCTGCACAGTCTTTACTGCTTCTATAAACCCTGCACTTGTCAGCGACATTTCTCCTTTATCCACTCGCTCCATAACATCCGCACCGTACATGCGAATAGCGTAAGCATTAATTAGTCTAGTAATCGGCCACTTATCCTTACCTGCAACTGCAAACGGCTGAACGCTACTATCATACAGCTTCCCTGAAGCCTCTAGTAGTTCGTCCCATGTTTGCGGTATTTGAATGCCATGTTGCTTAAAAATTTCTTTGTTATACCAGAAGCCTTCAATATTAAACTCGAGCGGAAGCGCATACAAACCTTCGCCATTAGCATACGATTTCAGCAGCTCCACCGCAGCGGGATTAAGCTTGTCGATAATGCCCAGCTCAGTAAATGTATCCTCCAAGTTTAATACAGCATCGCTATGAATTAAATCTAGCAGCGGCTTACCCGACTGATAGCTGAACAGCACAGGCAGATCATTGCTTGCTGCTAGCAATTGAACGCGCTGATTCAAATTACTTTCGGCAACATTTTCAAATTGAAATTCAATACCCGGCGTCTCAGCTTGATATTCATGAGCCAGCTCACTAATTATTTTTGCACTTCCTTCAAATTCCTTATTGGAGGATAGATACATGATGATATTAGTAGAAGGCTGCTCCAACTTTTCCTGATCTGGCTTATAACTACATGCTGTTAGTATGTTAAAGACGATGATAGTGAGCATAATCTTCCATATAAGCCTAGCATTCATGCCCCATTCCCCTTTATTCGGTATTGTCCTGGTGTCAAACCGACATATTTTTTGAATACCTCAGTAAAATGTCTAGCATGATAGTACCCTACCCGTTCACTGATCTCCTGAATAGTCATCCCTTCCATTAGAAATCCTTTTGCCTTCTCCATACGAATTTTTGTTAAGTATTTAATATAAGATAATTCCATTTGCTCCTTGAACAATAAGCTGAAGTAAGTAACGTTCATATTAACGTGACTTGCAATCTCCTGCTGTGTCAAATCGCGACCGTAATGCTCCTCCATATAGCGAAGAGCTTTTTCTACAGCGGAATGCTTCGATTTTTGCCTGATCCCGGCTACCCAGTCAATAATTTGCTCTAGCTCTTGTCGAAGCCATAGCACCGCCTCTTCTCTTGTCTTCTTGTTACGTAGCTCCTTTTGTGACATATATCCTTGAGGGAAAATTTCTGAAGGATCTCCTCCTGTTTCCTTAGCTGCATCCATGCACTGAAAAATAAGCTTTAGCAACTCCATCTCAGCAATATCGGGATCGATCACTCTTTTTTTGAAATCATCCAGATAAGTGTCGAGTTTCCCCATAAACTCCTGTTTATTACCAAGCCTTAGATCAAAAAGCAGTGCCTCTTCCTTTTCCGACCTATTCGGCTGAACGGTATTGGGATCCTCCAGATCATCAAAGGACACCCAGCCGTTACCTTCCAAATACCGTCCATAACGAAAAGCATGAAGAGCTTCCTTATAGCTTTTGGAGGCTTCACCCAATAGATTATAGGTCTTTCCCGAACCAACAAGTACATCACTCAAAGCATTCAATTGCTGCTTCCATGCCTCACTTTGCATATGATAATGAAACAATACAATAACATTCTCTTCACCGTTACGAACATAAATCGTATGGTACGATGAATCATCAACGAAGCGAAATTGTTCGTCTGAGCTTGCCAGCACAGTTACGGCTGTAACTGACTGCGACTCTGCTCCAACATTGTCCAACCAATTAGACACAGCAGCCTCGCCTTTAATAATTAGGTCCAATGTGGTTTGCTCTATAATTCTTTGGTTACTTTGCTTTTTCAATTCCGTCATTTCCGACCGTTCATAAATATGATGGACTGCCTTATTAATCGCTTCGCGTATTTTTTCTAATGTAATAGGCTTTTCCAAATAATCAATGACACCCAAATTAATCGCTGTTTTTACGTAGTCATATTCGTTGTATCCACTAAAAACAATACAGACTGTATTGGGAGCTTCTTCCCGTATTGTTCGAATTAGCTCAAGTCCATCGATTCCAGGCATCCGAATGTCCGTCAAAACAATATCTGGTTTAAACAGTCTAACCGCCTCCAGCGCAGTCTTCCCATTTTGCGCAGTTGCGACAAGCTCGACCCCACACTCTGACCATTTGATGAGCTTCATTAGCCCCTTAAGCACAATATGTTCATCATCGAATAACACTGCTTTAAGCATATTCAATCGTCACCCTTCCTGTCCTGATGAGGAAACCTTAATTCAATGTGAGTGCCTTCGTTAACCTTACTTTTAATAATAAATTTGCTTTGCCCGCCGTAAAACAGACTTAATCGCTCACGCACATTTCGGATACCGTATCCCTGTTCGGTCTTCTGAACATCTTCCATGCCAACTCCATTGTCGGTGACAGTGAACACAAGAAATTCTCCATCTCTTCGTCCTGTAAGGCGAATCATTCCTTCTCCTTCCTTCGGCTCCAAGCCATGATACATCGCATTTTCTACCAATGGCTGAAGCAGCAGCTTCATAATTTCATAAGACTTTATTTCATCTTCAACTTCTTCTATATACTGGAATCGGTTGTCATAGCGCATACCTTGAATAATCATATAATGCTCGATATGTTTCAGCTCCTTAAAGACAGGAATCAGCTCTTTACCCTTATTAAGACTAAGCTTGAAGCTTTCCGAAAGTGAAAGCGCCATTTGAGCGATATCCTCCTTCTCCTCTAGAAGAGCCATAAAGTAGATAGAGTCCAACGTATTATATAGAAAATGCGGCTTAATCTGCGACAATAGCGATCGAAGCTCCGCCTCACGTTCCTTTAGCTGAGATTGAAGCAAGCTTTCACTTAATTGCTGATTAGTAACGACCATTCTTTGAAAGGTTTGACCAATAACACCTACTTCGTCAGCTGCAAACGGTTCACTTAACGTAAGAGCATTCATAGGACTCCCCTTTGCCCAATCTACAATCATTTTCTTGAGCTGCAGCAAGGGCCGCGTAACAGTACCGGATACAATATAAGAAACTAACAGCGCAATACCCGCCATAAGTGCAGCTATTAGCAATGTCATCGCGCCAATTCGATCCGATTGACTTAACAGCGTTTTCATTTCGACATAATCAATAAATCTCCAGCCCGTTGTCGCGTTCGTAATTTGGCTGACAATATACCCCGCAGATTGTAGCCTGCCAACTGTCGTATCCAGCGAATTGCCTAATCCAATGCTAGCTGTCAATTCAGGAGACAGATCATACACTGTAATCGGTTCTGGAGTATGAAACGCATCCATGACGAGAAAACCATTTTGTCCACTACCAATAACCGCTTGGTCAAAAATTGACTTATTAATATTAATAACTAGCAATCCGATCATATCTTCGCTAAGTCGATTTGGATCACGCAAAAGCTTTACGCTCGAAAAAGAATTGCTTTCTAACGACTTTTCCAAAACATTATAACCGAAAAACACTTCTTTTCCCTTGGCACGAACTGCCTCGCTGTACCACTGCGTATTCATGATTTGCATTCTTGTCTCGTCAGTCCCATAATTACCTGCCTGCTCAGATCTCCCATAGCAAACCGAGCGAAAATTACGATCAAATAGGCATATCGATTCAATGTTTTGCGTATCGAATAAATTGGCAACCACAATATTTTGAAGTTTATTTGCAGTACGAACATTAAGGAATTCCTGCTTATTGCCTTCATTCGCTCCACTGGCGTATAACTCATCCCTCAGTTCTTCACTAGAAAGAATAATGCGATTCATATTAATAATGTTACTCATTAAGAGGTCTGTTACTTCACTAGCAGTTTGTAAATAGCCCGAATTTCTTTCTAGATGATTCTCAACGAGCGTTTCCTTCGCAATATTAAAAGATAAGTATCCGAGAATGATCAATGGTGGGAGCGACACTAGAATCATTGCACCAAAAAACCTTCTTCTAATTCTAGATTGGCGCAGGACTCCAGAAAAACTGCGCAGTAGTCCTAACTTCATAGCAGACTTCCTTTTCTATAGTTTATCATCATTATAACAGAGGACTAGAAGGGAAGAAGCGCGGTTTTTTTAGGTCAATACCGCATTTTTATGTTTTCAAAAAAAATAAAAAAGACCCGCTAAGGCGCAATTGCTAAAAAGCGTCACCTAGCGGGTGGTAACTCATATTATTCGGTTATTTGCTCATTTATTACTTGACGTGTACGCAAAGCTACCGTAGCTAACTCGGCTCTTGTTAGCTCATCCGTTGGTGCTAGTTTATTATTGGTCTTACCATTGAAGATACCGTACTTCACCATAATGGCCATAGCTTTTTTGTCTTCTACTGATGCACTGTCCATATCGGAGTAACCTTTGAGCAACTGGGCTATTTCAGATTGTGACAGCTCTGCTTCAATCTCTGCAAAGTTAAGTACTTGCTTCAATATTGCAGCAACTCCCTGTCTTGAGATCGTTGCTTCAGCATTGGTATAACTAGATACCGTCAAGTCATTTTCCGCTGCCGTTCTCAACACAGCATCATACCATTTCCGGTCGTTTGTAGCTTTTTCTGGTGTTAGTCCTAACACATTTAACGCAACCATTAATGTATGTGCAGTAGTTGTCTTATCTAGTGGCTTCATCGCGTTACTGCTTACACCATTCATTAGCAGCATACTGCTAGCTTGAGCAATATAGGTCGCATACCACGCATTTGCAGGAACATCAACAAAGCTTCGATTCACCGAAATTGGTACATATATGCCAGCAGAAGAAACTAATGTATCAATTTGCACCTGTCCATTAGCATTTATCGTCATTTTACTAGGCGCTGGAGTCAATGTTCCATCTGCATTCAATCTAGCAAATGCTGTAATAGTTAAGTCACTAACATTAGTAATGTTAACTTCTGCTAATGCATAACCGTCTAATGTATCCGCTGTTGAAATCGCAACAGCATCACCTGCAATCATTACACCTTGCAACTTAATAGAGTTTAGTAGCTCTTGCTCTACCGATGTAACTGCTCTTACTTGAGCAATTGGCCATACGGATTCTGGTGCCTCAGGCTCAGGTTTCTCGGTAGGTGTTGGCGTTACCTCTGGTTCAGTAATTGATGTACCTCCACCACTTGTTCTTATTGTCAGCGATAACGCATTGCTATCCTGCGTATATCCATCAAAAGCAGCTGCCTTAGCTGACAATGAAATGGTGCCGCCTGAGCGAGCCGTTCCAGTGAATTGCACAGTCGCTTGTAATGCTGACTCATTGACATTGATCGATTCTAGAACAAGTCCACTCGATTTTTCATCAAGAAGCCAGCTGCTTAAATTAGTAGTATCCGCACCGAAAGGTACTCTGTCAGATTGAACCACTACTTGAGGATTAACCTGACCTGCTCGGATTATACTGCTTGTTACAATAGTTGTCGTGGTCTGGAAGGACAGGCTATCAATTCTTAGATCTGCTGCCTTAAACACGATGTATAGATCGTGAACTCCAGTTATGCTCGTATTGCTAAGATCAACAGTAATATCTGTATAACCAAGCTCAGTTACTGCAACGTCTGCATTTTCAATTGTGTAGGATACTGGTTCTGTCTCAGGTACATCCAATATCGCGATAGGTGCGTTATTCGGCGATCCTGTATGAAGTGTAATAATACCACCACTTGCATCCGATGCTACACGTGCCGTTACTTGCTTGGCGTCTGTCAAATCAACTTTAGGTAGAGCAGTCCATGAATCATTGATCTTCGATCCTACTGCATAATAGCCACCAACAGTCTTTTTATCCTTAAGATTAATAGCTGTACGTTCTTTCGATACCTCATAATATTTCACATTATCCGATGCAAATGAATGGTCGAATACGTTAAGCGTACGATAAGCCTCTAATGTTGCAACATCTGACCCCACTATGACTACATCCTGAGATAAGTGAATATCATCGGATGAAGCTCCAATCATTATACTGTATGTGCCGCTTTCAACGATAAAGTCACCTTTGTTCACATCCCAAATGGCGAAATCTTGTGGATCAACCGTCAATACTACAGTTTTTGTCTCCCCCGCTGCTAGCTCAACCTTTTCAAAGGCAGCCAGCTTCTTAGCTGGTGCAGACTCTGCATAAGCGGATTGCTCATTACTAACGTATAGTTGGACAACTTCAGCTGTATCCACTGCACCATCATTCGTTACATCTACAGAAATAGTGATCGCTTCATTGTCAGTCACATTTGCTGGAGCCAGCAACTCACTGTAACTGAATTCACTATACGATAAGCCATAACCAAATTCATAGGTTACTGGTGCACTCGTATACATATACGTAAGCTTTGATTCAATTGGATCAGCGTTTGTCATATCGATCGTATAGCGCGGGTCAATATTTACACCAAGCTTATGATCTGGAAAGCTGTCAGGAATTGAATATGCACTAATTTCATCAAAAGCTGACATGTCTGCATACCATGTTGATGACAAGCGTCCCGTTGGAGCATAGTCACCGTATAACACCTGTGCCAATGCATGGGAATCGTATTGTCCACCATATGGCTGATATACAATAGCTGATACATTCGGATTATTTTGTATTTCTTCCATCCCTACAGGGAAGCTAGATTTGACTACGACAATTGTTTTCTTACCTTCTGCTGCAAATGCCGCTGATACTGTATTCACTAGCTCATAATCGTCCTCACCCATATACAGGCTTGAGCGATCATTTCCTTCCCCAGCACTATGACGTGGAATTGCCCCTACGAAGACAACAGCATAATCATCGATGAACGCACGTTCTATTGCATCCTCTCCTACTTCCTTCACCACAGTCCCTTCAAATTTCACAGCATCTGAGCGATCCGCTGCACTAGCTGCGTCTCCAAGTGGAGTCGAAGGTACGGTTAGCTTATGATCCTCTATCGTTACAATGCGACCGTTCGAATAATACCAGTCAGCAAACTCTCCACTAAAGCCTGAGCGATAACCGTTAGTGATAAAGGATAACGTATCATCGTCATTACGTTCCATTCTCAATCGAGATGGAATTGTGCTCGTTGAGCCGCTCATTTCAGCTAGATTCCAATCGTTATTCGTCAAATTCAAAGGCGTAGCATCTGTATTTTTTACCTTTAAATTATTCGCATTCGAAGCGTTGCCTGTTGGCGATGTAACAAAACGATTGTTCGCTAGTGACAATAGATTAATGCCACCCTGACCTAGATCAATTACTCTGAATAACTGTGCGTTTTGAGTAGTATCTAGCGGGTCACTCGTTGTAATAAGCTGAGAACCTTCTTCTACATTTGCACTAAGATCCGCAGTAACAACTTCTCCATTCTCCTTAGATGTTAATGCAATAATCTTTCCACCTAGATCATAGGTAACATGATCTGCTCCGATTTGTTTAATAATAGAAAGCAAAGGTGAGTCTCCAGAGTTCGGAATATCAGGTGTATTTCCTACGGAATAAGTAGTCTTGAAGCGGGCATCTGCATACATACCTGAAACTGCCGCCTTTTTATCCGTATCTAATGGCAGAACACCGTCATTTTTCAGTAGTACAATACTTTCTTGAGCCGCCTTAAGCGCTACCTCCTGATGCTCCGGCAGTGCATATGTAGCTGGAGCATCCGTACGTACATCTAGCGCATCCTTGGCAAATGGATAAAATTTCGGAATTCCATTATCATCTGTTTCATTGAAAATCCCTAAGCGTACAAGCTGATTCACATGAGGACGTGCCGCCTCAATTAGATCGTCTGCCGTAATTCCATATGCTCCCTCTCTTACAGCTGCAACTAGTGCTGCAACGTCTTCATTACCGCTTGCTTCACTTGGACTCGGACGACCAGCATTGGACTTTGCTAGCGCCATCAATACATTCGCCAAAGTTCGATCTTTAGTGTAGCTCGTATCATAACCATTGGACATTGATGTATTGAACGTATGCTCATCACCATTATAATCTGGTGAGCTGTATACACCGAAACGAGATTGCTCATTGGCATAGCGTTGGTATGGAGAAATAATGTTGGGCACACCATTCGTCATCCCGTAAGATGTCATAACCCCCGCTACCGAGCCTGATGCTAGTGCTTTAATCGGACTTAGCGTTTGATATTCAAAAATTGCTCTTGGACTAGCAATTGTACTCGTACCAAATCGATACCATTGCGCATTATAAACGGAAAAATGCTTTGTTCCAACAGCTGCTCTCATCCAAAAGCCATCGTTGCTTTCTTCTTGATCCACCCCACTTAATCCACTCGCCATGCTATCAATTAGCTCTGCTGCCATAAATGGGTCCTCAGAAAAACCTTCGTCAAACCGTCCGCTAAGCGGATTAATACGCATATCACTAACGACAGTAAAGGCAACAGAAGCTGAGGCATTCACTCCTCCATGAATATTAGAATCACCTTGCTTAACTTTCAGCTGACTTATTTTCTCACTGCCCATTACACTACCGATCTCTGCTAGTAGCTCTTTGTTCCATGTCTGTCCCATGCCGACAAGCGCAGGAAAATCAGTTGATACCCCCTGTACATTATCAGCAGCAGAAAGTGTTCCTGGAATTTTCTTTCCTGCATTTTGTCCTTCCTTAAGCGTATAATGATTTCTTGACCCCGTTACATACACCGCAGGACCTTCAAGTCCCGTATATTCGAAATATGTATCTACGAACTCATTCAAATGCTCGGGAACACCATCAAACAACGGCATTCCTTCAAATATGCCGCTTGACTGTGTCTTAAAGATGATGGCGTCTCCTTCTGCAGCCTTTGCCACTAAAGGCATCGGCACTGCAAAAACGCTAATTGAAAGCGTGCAAGTTAAAGCGATAGCGATTACTTTCTTACCCGTCTTCGATTGTATTAATTTTCTCATGCAGAACTCACCCTTTCGAAAATAAGATGTCTAAAGGCGCAATTAGAATCCATTTTTATAGAAAAACAAATTACAAAAGCGCTTTCATTAATAGTTTAAGGGAAGTTTTCATTACTCATAAGCGCGTAAAATATTGGAATTAGTCCTCATTTTATGGATTTGTCTATGAAATAACACCTGCCATCAACCATTAATGAGAAGTAATTTTACGAATACGATAAATACCGCAACATAGCAAAAGCCTGTATTTCCCTACTTGCTGAAAATACAGGCTTCACCTGTACATATATAGTTTTTCTACTCTAGACTAAATATTTCCGAATAAAATAAGTCGGCGTACAGCTCCATGCATGACAGTAGCTGTTAATTAAATTACTTCCATACGGAGATTGCTTCTTATCGTTGGGATTGTATAGCTCCCAAAATGTATCTGCACCATCCTGCATCATGCCCCCCCAATATGCTTGCATCTGGGTAATTGCTTGCTCGTTATGACCTACAAGAAACAGAGCTTCTATTAGATGATGATACATATAAGGAGTTGTCATGCCTACCGAAGGTGATTCTTCGAGTAATCTTTCAAGTAATAACGCATTTAGCTCAGATGGTAATACTTCAGCTAACGCCATCCATATTTGCGAAGCCCATGAAACTTGACCATTCTCTCCACTTACAAAGAAACCTTCGTTCTCATCCCATAAATATTGCATGGAAGCATTAGTTGTTAATTGTATTTTTTCAGTAATATACTTGTAATGTTCTTGTTTCCCTAATATGCTTGCCAGTTCTCTTCCATGTTTCAAGCAATAGATTAGTACCGCTTGCGCAGATGCTTGCTTATTCAACTCGTCATGCCAATCGGTAAAACACCACCACGTGCTGTCATCTGCTACGATGCCCCGGTCATCTAGCCTTTTCACACCAATCTCTAGCTGCTCCATTGCAATCGGCCATAGTTCTAGTAATACATCCATATCTTTAGTTGCTTCATAATAATCATGCAGAACCGACACAAAAAATAATGCGTAATCATATAGCTTTGTATCATCTACATGAGCATAAGGCTTCTCGAATACACATGCTCCAACTGTGCCATCTTCCAGCCGCATTCCGCCAAATAGATACAAGCAGCGTTTCACCAAATCATAGTTTTGAAAGGTATAATAATTAGCTTGCGCTTGCAGTCTCAAATCTCCAATCCATAGACGTCGATCACGTTTTGGACCATCCTCAAACACCGTCTGCATACAATCCTGCAATGTTTTTATAGCAATGCGATCCATCTCCACAATATCCTGCGGCAAGCTGGCTGGTAAAGCTGCGACCTGCAAAATGTCACCTGAAGTTACTGCATCGCAATGAATATCATCAAATGCGACCTTATACTTCACCGAAGTATCTAGTACCTCAACCTTGATATAACGAAAACAATATCGTCTAGGCAACCTAATCTCGGCTGGCAAAACATCAACAAACAATAGCTCCTCCTGCAGCCAAGAGCTGCTTAACCATCCTTCGTAGCTTTCAAACGGCTCTGCAATTTCACAGGGCATCTCACCAAATGTCAGCTTGAGCTTAAGTGGTGCATCTGGTGGACTGCCGACAGACTTAATAGCCAGCTTTACGTAACCAACGTAATGGTCTCCAAAGTCAACAATAAAGCTATCATTCTTTCCATAGCTTCGCTCCTTCCACTCTTGTGGTGTCATGGACTGCTTAATACGCCATCCTTGAAATGCCGCATCATCGGCTATAACTTCAATAATATTTTGTATTTCCACTTCGTTGGTCTGAAGACTTGGCATTAACTTTTCGGCCTTCTCTACCAATTGCTGATCGATTAACATTATTTATCCCCCTTCATAGTTGCCTTTTACCTACTTGTATCATAGAATAATTCTCAACTTGTTAAATTAGGTGATTCCGACATTTTCATTCGTAATTACGACATAATGAAGGAGATTTCATAATGACCCAACGTACCATTCGCTTACTTAGCGGGGAACAATATTTTAGTGAAAAGCTTCATATCTATGTAAATCGTAATACTGAATCTTACGAACTAACGGAGCATTATCACGATTTTCTGGAGCTAAGCTATGTTAGTGAAGGGACAGGCACGCATCATACAGGAAGTGAATTAATTCAGGTATCCGCAGGAGATCTCTTTCTAATTCCGATGGGATTCTCTCATGTTTTCAGACCTGCCTCTGCTTCTAAAAACCGCCAGCTCATCGTATACAATTGTATTGTAACTATGGATATGCTCATTCCGCTTATGGAATCCTTTCCGGGTGGTCATTCACTTCAGAAGCTGTGGAATATACCTAGCATTTTTCATGCACAAGACCATAGCGGTGCTGCACATCATTTGTTTTCAAGCTTATATCGGGAATATTCAGTAGAACGAGTGGATCGAGAAGCAGCATTATACTCCTTGCTCATTCAATTGCTAGTTTTATTTTCTAGATTGCACGAAAACCGTGAGATGAATGCCAGTATAGCTGTATCTGGGAGAATGGATGACATCGTGGACTTGCTGCAGCTACGTTACGCAGAATGCTTTACTACAAGCCAGTTGGCGAAAGCATACGGTGTCGGTGAGCGACAATTTCAGCGCTTATTCATGAAGCATACAGGGATGACTTTAACGCAATATATTCAAGGTCTAAGAGTTAGAGCTGCTTGTCAAATGCTACTATCCTCTTCACACAAAATCTCTTATATCTCAGAGGCTGTCGGCTATTCGAATACACCATTCTTTTACGAAGTTTTCAAGAAGCATATTGGCGTTTCTCCACGTGAATTTAGAAATCAACATAGGTGAACGTACCTCATGTCACTTAAAATTCAAATGGCGATGTAGAGATTACACTCTACATCGCCATTTTTTCCTACAGTTTTTACTTTATAATTTTTTCAAAAGATTATAAACGATCTGTGCACTTTCGGCTCGTGTCATCATTTCTTGCGGAGCAAATTGATTTTGCCCACGTCCACTAATCAAACCGATCTCTCTTGTAATATTTACAGCATCCAGTGCCCAGCTACTAATTTGATGCCAATCACTAAACGGTTGAACAACGTCTCCACTGACAGGTTGACCATTAGCATATTCATATGCGCGGATGATCATAACAGCCATCTCTTCACGAGTAACAGGTGCATTAGGCATAAATACATTTGTACCACGTCCGCGTACGATGCCTGCCTCAGATACAGCATTAATAGCTCCCGTAAACCAATCGCTTGAACTTAAGTCCCTAAATGCTGGTACTGAAGAATTGGAAATTCCCAAGTTAAGTGCACGTGCAATCATCGCCGCAAACTCTGCTCGTGTCACGTTTCCATGTGGATTAAATTGCTGATCGGATACCCCATTAATAATATGTTTTGAAGTTAATATTCTTATAACTTCACTAGCCCAAAACGTTTCGCTGATGTCAACAAAATCTTTATTGTATTCCAGTACTGCGAGTTGACCAAGATGATTCAAACTTACTATTAATACCCCGTCATCGATCGTTCCACCTATATACTCAACCGTTCCATCTGCCGCTATCCGATACATACCAACTACATCAAGATCGGCAGTAGCAACAACTTTAAGATCCAATATTAAAGGTTCGACCAAGTACGATACTGGTATAGCAGCTCCATCTGCCGTAATTATTTCTAAATTTAGAACGAACAGATCACTTGCTGGAGCGAAACGGACTGTCCCATTATTAGTGGAATCGTTTATACTTCGCATAATGTCCTCTATTGATGCTGTCCCCGTAGTAAGCCTAATCTGCGCTCCTTCAGACTTTGCTCCAGGAACGATGTCCAAAATCTTATCTAGCAATTCCTTAGTAAATTCAATCGTCAGATTATTCTGGATCAATCGAAGGCTATTATCTCCGCTGATTGCAGCTATATTGCCTGGAATTAATACCGTATCTATTTCATCAGCAATTTCGATTGTATTCGTCCCATTCATAGCCCCATTGAAGTCGCCTTCCGTCAATACTTTAGTCGAAGATGGGATTGGTGGTGTAGTAGCTTCTGGCGGCGTACTAGGGTTTGATGTCCCTTTTCTTTCAGCTACAATAACTGTACGAGTAACCTCGGTAGCAACATTGCCCGCCAGATCACCTACATTATAGTGATACATATACGTGCCCGGCATCTTCGTATCGAGTAGCGGGATACTGTTCCCAGTACGAGTGATAGTTGTAACAATCCTACTGGTAATATCACCGTCTTGATCATCCAGTGCTGTCGCTCCAGCATCGGTGTAAGCTACGCCATTCTTCACTTGAACAATTACCTCGCCAAGCAGCGTAATAACTGGCTTCGTCGTATCTGGTTGTGGTTCTGGCACTTCCTGCTCTAGAACTGTAAATGCAGTGTTTAAAATTTGTAATGCTTCGTCAATTTGCTCCTGTGTTGCTGATTCATCGTCAATCACACTTAGTGCTCCAGCTAAAGCGCTCTGGAAGTTGCTCCAGCTTGCTGACGTATAGTTTTCATTTTGCTTATCCTTATGTGTATCATATAATGCATGCAACACTGTTTTACTTGGCGCCGGCTCTTCAGAACTTGCTTCTACAATAACAATCCGGATAACTTCATTCGCTGCATTGCCTGCCTCATCAATCACATTGTAGTAATACGTATACGTTCCCGCTACTGTTGTATCTAGCTCAGCTACAATATTACCTCCCAATGTAATGGTAGTTACGATTGCCCCGCTAATGTCGCTGTCCACATCATCCACTGCCGTTGCTCCAGCGTCGCTATACGCAGCTCCGTTCTCTACTTGCACAATTACCTCGCCAAGCAGCGTAATAACTGGCTTCGTCGTATCTGGTACTGGTTCTTCCAGCTCTAGACCTGCTATTGCATCAGCTAATGTCTGCAATGCTTCATCCACCTGCTCTTGTGTTGCTGCTTCATCGTTCAGCGCGTCAAGCGCTCCAGTCAACGCGCTTTGGAAGCTATTCCAGTTTACCGTTGTATAGTTGTCGAACTGTTTATCCTTGTTGGCATCGTAAAATGACTGCAATACCGCTTTATTCACTTCAGGCTCTACTACTTGAACTGGCGCAATTCCGACAAAAGACAGCATCGGCGATTGAGCGTTCTGCACAGCCTTCAGTTCCAACTTAAGCGTTCCTGATTCCTCCATCGTTACAGGATATGACTTCACCTGACTATATGAGCTGCTATCGAGTATAATCGTATCTACAAGCGAGCTTGCGTTATCATGTACCAAACTAACCTCTGCTGTACGGATATAACTAGCCCACCAGCTATAAGAGCCTAGCGTCAGCGTATATTCTCCAGAGGGCAAATTGGCAAATGTATACGATAATTTCGCCCCTACTTGATCCGCTGCATAAAGACCGGTAGTGCTTTGCTTGCTGTAGGCGCCGCCGACAATCCCTTTATAATTGATAGACGATGCTCCACTAGCGTTGCGTCCATCATGTCCCCAGCCACTTGCAACGTCATACTGCTGATCTGGCTTGTCGTTAAGCAGCTGCTTGCCGCTTGCCGCAATGAGCGCCGCGACAGATTCGTATGCCGGTGAACTATAGCCCAGTGAGCCTCCAACCGTCCCATTAAGATCAACAAAATAAGCAATATCCTTAGGCACAACTTCTACGAAAGCTACAGTTGTGAGGCTTCCAAGACTGCCGCTTACAGCCACTGTTTCATAAGGAGTATTAAAGCTTACGTCTTGCAAATTCCATCTAACAGATACAAGTGTAGTTGTTCCGTCCTCCTGTGTCGCTTCTATTTTACTAGGCAAGTTCGGCACTTCTCCCACATAGGTCGCAACGTAATGCGGAGATGAAAGATCTCGCACATCACCAATAAGCAATTGATTTTGCGCATCAACTAGACGAAGGATCAACTGATCTGTCCCTTCTTGATCCAAACGATAAGCAGCAGGATCATCGAGTGCTGTCATCGCAGCATCTCGCGCAGCCTCAAAGAGCTGCCAAGCATATTCCGTAAATTCCTCTTCCCGCTCGATGTTTTGTACTTCAACTACAGCACCTTGTAGCGCCGTAACATCCGGTGTGCCGCTTACTTCGCTAGCAACCACCCCTATAGCATCGATAACGAGCGTTCCGCTTAAAACTTTAATCTGTACCGTATGCTCGCCATATTCCAATCCACGCAGCGCAAAAGCTTGGTACAGCTCTTTCGAGGCAATTGTATGGGCAGACGCTATGACTATTTGACCGTCAATTGTAACCTCTAGCTTTGCTGAACCGTTGTTCGGCCCCAATATATCGAGCCCTGTTCCAGTAAATGTATACGTTAATTCTGCACCTGCCCCCTTGCTCGTAGACAGTGAACGCTGATAATGAAACATACCTTGACCGTTAGTCTGATTCCATAGCTCATTGTATATAAGCTTGTTAGCCGGTTGCAGTGCAAGATCATGCATCTCCAAGTCGTCTAGCAATTCCGTATAATATGGTATAAAGCCGTCTACCGTCTCTACTAATAAATTATCGAAGCGAACATGGTAGTATCCGCTTGCAAGATCCACACGCCCCGATAGTTTCGGATTTGGATCGGTATAAGCAGTCAGCCTCACTCCGTCGATATAAGCCAATATTTTATTGCCGACCACCTCGATCGCAAGATTATGCCATGCATTATGCGCTATATCGAAGCCTGGAATGGTTACACCGCCAACTCCCGTTGCTACGTTACCACTCGCTACATTGCTATTGTTTACTAGCAACTGCCAGCCACCATCAAACCAAAACTTTAATACATAAGGGGTGCCGCTAATGCTGTGCGAGCTGCCGCCGCCTTGATATCTCGCGCCAATGGCCGCATAGTTCGCTCCGCTTTGCACGCTATTGTTCTCAAACGAAACATCGACGCTCGCCTTATAATTCGTCCAGCGATTATCACCAATTGCCGTAACAGGGTCGCCGCCGTTCCATGTGCCGCCAAGCCCCATAATAGCGCGATCTAGCTGCTGTCGTAGCACATAATTGCCCGTCTGCTCATCCAGATATGCTTCAAAAGCGCCGTTACGATCATGTGTATATCGTGGTATTACACTTTTTGTTCCCCCGCGCGATTCAATATAGCTTTGCGTACCTATTATTTGTCCATCTGCACCAATTACCGGCACAACTTCATCTGAGTAGTCAAAATTATCGGCATAAAGCACATGATCTGTTCTGTTTTGCATCTTGCCGGTTGAATCCGTGTCAAGCACAGTACGCTCGCCTTCTACAGGTAGCGGGGTATTGTAGTTTTTATTGTCCTTGTTGTCCAGCGTACTGACTGTAACGATAGAATAAGGCTTCACCTTAATCGTATACGTACCACTGCCATCCGCAGTGATCTGTCCGCGATACTGCATATGATTGCTGTTAAATGCTTCTCCTTCATTCGCTGCGAGAGTTTCCCATGCTTCTAGCTCTGGAGCGCCTGCATAGCTCATATTTACCGTTTGCAGCTTATATGTTCTCGCATTTTCGCTATCATTTACAATGACAGTTGAAAAATCACTTTTGTCAGGAGCCGCAAGCGTCATATAGCTTGGCGTACCATTGCGTCCACTAACAGGATTAGTACCTGACGCACCAGTGTAGCTCGCTTGCGGTACACCCCGCCAAATCGCTGCAGTATTGCTTTCATTTTCCCAACCAACATTAGCAAATCGATTGAAATGCTGCAATATGACTAAGCCTGCATCATAATGAATCCAGCCCGACCACGGATCGCGCGCACTTAACAGTTCTTTAAAGGAATACTGTCCACCTTCATAGAAGGAGCCGATTGCTGGCTGATAAATAAAGTGAGTGCGTCGAGAGTTAACAAATCCTTTAATAATCGTATTGCCCATTTCCAAAGCACTACCCGTACCGCCGATGCCTGTACCAGCTACTGTCGGATCCTTCGTGTTGTTGTTTGGACGGAACGAGGAGTTGCTAAACGTAGCTTGCGCTTCACTGTTCCACACTTCAATATCGAATTGCTCAGCTAGACGCTTGAAGTTCCCTGAACCATCATCGTCAGTATTGTAGTGATATCCGGCGATCGGCGCAGCTGCTCTTAACGTAGCATCACTAACCATGCTGCCGCCGAAGCTGCCGATTCCGACCTCGTCAGAAATAACAGCTTTAATTTGATTATATAGCGCTTGCTCTTGCGGGCTTGTAAAACCTTCGATATCAGCTTTGACACGCGCTGCAAATTGCTTTGTCCACGTGTAATCAGGAGCATGTTCATTAATGTGTGGATTTACATAATCCACCATATAACCGTACTCACGATACGCAGCTAGAATCGTATTTTTATACCATGTATAGATTTTGTCATTATTGTTGTTAGCCCATGCAGGTGCGTTCCAACGTAGAACGCTTATCTTTAGATCAGGGTTCACTGCTTTAGCATCTGCTGCCAATTGAAATCCAGGATGCCGCGTCACGTTCGCTTCTTCATCCTCGGTACGCATCGTCGCTGGATCAGGACCGGTAGAGTTGTTGCGGTCGTTGCCCATCTCGATTTTCACGTGCGTCATTAGTGGATTGTCTCCACCAAACAAAATTTTCAGCATTTCTGCGTACACTTCTGGCTGTTCCGACTTATAATCCATTAATAGCGCACTCGTGCTGTTCGCGCTCAATACCCCAAACCCCTTAAACGTAAGTCCATTAACGTTTTCGGCTTTAATATCATTGCCGTCCAGTAAAACATGAACTATAGAAGCTGCGACCTGCTTCGCGTCAGTGATCAAGTCCTTGATCTTCCCTTTCGCAATCGCGAACCAACTTAAAATTGGCTTCTCACCGGAAACATAAGCATAGGTTAATGTTATCGGAAAAGCTGTATCAATATTATTAGCAATTGTAAATTCACTAGAAATAGACTGCGTCGCATTTGTATTGAACTGATCAAGCTGAATCAACTGTGTTTCGCCGCTTTTGTCCTGATACTCGATCACAGGCCCAATCGTGCGCGAGCGGTTACCGTACCAATCATGAAAACCACTACTTAGTGTATAGGTACCAGCTTCAAGCGCTTCTAATTTATATATAATATGGTTCGTCGATGGATCAGCACGAAGCCCAACAACCCATATCGAAGGATCGACAGACGGGTCTGTATGTCCTCCATCCTTTGAGTTTTTCACCTTGTGCACGGAATCATCGAAGCCCCACGTATTCGTTCCCGTAACATACCTTTGATCAGGTGCTTCGTTAAGTAGTTCATTGCCACTCAATTCTTTGACTGCTTCGAATAATGGTGAGGAGGAAGGTCCATTTCCCTGGGAATCACCACCTCTACCACTGTCGACAAAATAAATGAGAGGATTGCTTGGTGGAGGAATGACCTCTACATTGGCAACAACTAATACGTTATCTTCAGTCATACCAGAAACTGTTACTGTCTCATAAGGCACAGCAAATAAATCATCCCCAATTAGCCATGATACAGATTTACTCTCCCCCCCAATGTCAATCTGATCTGGCAATGTAGTTTCTGCCGACGTTTTCGCCCCCATATAGGTTGCTGCGTAGATCGTATCAACTGTAGCAGCTGCTGCAGTTGGCAAACTGAATAATGGA
The DNA here is from genome assembly GCA_019113605.1 of Candidatus Paenibacillus intestinavium. Lineage (GTDB taxonomy): Bacteria > Bacillota > Bacilli > Paenibacillales > Paenibacillaceae > Pristimantibacillus > Pristimantibacillus intestinavium. The sequence continues at coordinate 6,132 of DXHF01000480.1, read as the reverse complement.
CACATTCCAAACACGAGAATAGCCGTCATCGCTATGCTGATTAACTTGTTTCTAACGGGATACTTTCTGTTCATTTCCTTATCCTCCTTTTGCTACATTAAATTTGATTATTTAACGTGACTGTTATGAGAGTAAGCGTATTCAAATTAGATTATAAATTACAATTGATAAGCATTTATAACAATATTGTTACTGTTTATGCGCTAATCTTGACTTTCTTGTTGCAGCAATACAGCAAGTTTTTGCATACAAAAAAGGACCGTTCCCTTGTTATAGGTACAGTCCTGTTAAACCTTACAGCTTATCCCTCATTGAAACTGAAAATAAAATGTCACTTCACCAGTCTCCGCATGAGTAGATTGCTGCAAACGAACAAAGTCGAGTGTATACCATTGGCGTTCCTTGCCAAAATGGTCCATGTCACTGCGTACTGTTATGACTGGAGTCCATCTAGCATCATCATATTCAATTGTCATTCGATGCTTACCAGTTAGCGTCACTCGCCCTTCGCCTTCTAACTTAGGCTCTATCATTGTAATAAATCGTTCAGTCAACTTTTTGCTCAAGTTGTCCTCAAATACGGCTCTATCATACAATGTAAGTGTCGGCAGCCCTTCCTTGTTCCAGCGGAAGCTTCGCTCTAGACTAAGTAACTCCTGAACCTCGGGATATGCTGCGCTGAACTCCATTTCGACGCTGTCCTCCTCCGGACTAATTGACATATTCGTCACCTTTGCATGACTTTCCGATCCTTCCAGCTGTCCTTTTCCCTCGACAATCGGTACAGAATGACCTTGAGATCCGTTGCACCAAAAGGAATATCGTTCCGGTCCAAAGTAACTCTTCGTGTACATCCCACTTCCTAGGTCCGCCAAATAAGCTTCCCCATCTGCGTGTAATATGAAGTGTCCACAGTCGTTGTGATTATGCGGCTCAGCATTATGCCCCCCTTTAGCAGCGAAACAATATGTTGAACCATTCTCTTTAACAATGCGAGAAATAAACCATCCAGCATTGGGCATATAGTGAGATATCGATGGCCATGATTCTGCTTCTAGCTTATCATCGCAGTCAATGGTACTGTTCTTTGATTTTGACTGTCTCGCCACCCAAAGTAGATTGCGAATAGCAGGAGCCCATCGACCGCAATGGTCCGCTGCGTACGAAGCTCTCAATGACGGGTTAGGTAGTACTATATCTGCATACTCATCATAAAGTCTCCATGTCAGCCCCATAAATATACCGCTTCGCGGTAAAGCATCTGAGAAATTAATAATCGTATCTCCGCCAGAGAAACAACGCTGCTGAAACAAAGCGATTTCCTTTACTTTATTGGAAGCAAACCCATCTATACCACCACTTGTCGCTTCCTTAAGTAATGAGAAGAAATATACATAATAGCCGAAACCGTATTGCCAATACGAATACCCCTCCACACAAGCCCCATCTGCTCCATAACCTGCCAAGAAATAATCCATAGCATCCAGCACACGAACCAGCAGTAGCGATAGCCGATTAGTATCTTTGATTAAGTATAATGCCGCAGCACCAATTGATCCGGCACATACAGCAGACCAATTATTCTCCAGTTGCTCCCAACGGTATGGCCCTTCCTCCATAAATGGACGGAGTAATCTATGCTCTATCTCCATCGCAATACGCTCCCGGAGAGCAGAGGGCAAGTTATCTTCAAGTAGAGTATCCAATTCTGCAAGCGCAAAGCCAGTTTCCGCAGCAAACAGGTCGATACTACAAAGCAGTCCCTGTTCTTCCTCGTAATGCGCGGGCAGACACCATGTCTCTTCATCGCATATCGACCATGCTGTATGAAGTAGCGCTTCTCTATAATCTTTCTGCTCTGATCGTAGCAGCGACATGATTGCAAATGTATTTAGCCGCTTCCGTTTCTCGAAGTAAGCCCGCTCATAGGGTATACGCTCACCGGTCTCCTCATACATGCGGAACAACGCATTCGTCAGCTTCGGCTCTGTTTCCTTCAGCATCCGGTTTGCCTCGGCTTCAACTTCTCCAATGATACTAACGAGCGATGCATCCTCCCGTAGCCTCTTTCCTAATTGTAAAGGAGTATCCACCGCAGCAAGTAGCTGGAGGCCACGCTGCCTCGGTTTTAGCATCTCACACAGTAATTCGGAAGCTGATCCAGATTTTCCCCCCTTATGTAGTGCCTCGAATCTATTTCCCATTCCATTCGACATACGTCCATTTCCCCCCATTCCGAGTTCGAATCCTAATTTTTTTTGAGTTGGCTTCGATATTCAACGGGTGTCACACCTGAGAATGACTTAAATAGTTTAATGAAGTAGCTTTGATTATCGTAGCCTAGAGTTTCGCAAATTTTGCCGACTGACGTTGCTGTACTCTCAAGCAGTTCTCTTGCTCGATGCATCTTCATACGTGTAACACATTCGATAAATGTTTCTCCTGTTTCCTTCTTGAACAAGCGACTGAAGTAGCTTGGGTTCATAAAAAGTCGTTCTGCTACTTCCTCCAGTGTAACTTTACGATCAAGGTGAACGATGACGTACTGATAAGCTTCTGCGATTTCCGTTCTTCTCGAGTTTCCCCCCCGATAATGATCCATAGCAATAATGGATAAACAATGGCCGATCATCCATTCCTTTAGCTCATCTAGTGTATCCAACTCGAACGCTTCATTGGGCAGTACATCAGAATTCCCAGTGGGACGATAATCTAGAACAGATTGTAGCTTTAGCCGCATATCAAGCAGTAACTTCAGTACCCAATCCTTCACTATTGCAGGATCAATTCGATGCTTGCCAGTCTCCATCAACCAACTGTTAACAGCTGCTCTCACTTCGCCAACACGCTTTCCCACAATGAGTTCACGCAGCTCTTCACTTGCCTTATGGAAGCTACCGAATAGATCAAAAGAATTGCCAAATACATTGACTTTTGAAGAGATGATGGAACCATAAGATCGGTAAAATATTGATAACGTATCTTGTCGGATGTGAACAATAGACGATTTAATACTTTCTGGTAAGGCGCAGCCTTCTCCTATAAAGAAAGTCATAGACAACTTAAGAGTCCTAATAGCCTCCTGCAGATGAAGCAAAAGCACCTTTGTTTCATCGTAGCCATTCACTTTAATCCCACCTTGAAATGAGACAAGCAGTACGACTTCCTTAGCACTGTAATGAAAATGAACCGCACTAAGTCCTACGCTCAGGATCGTTTCTTCCATCACATTATCTAACGCAAACCTCAACACTTCTTCTGATTGAAAGCGATGCTTGGCTGCTCGGAACTCATCAACTAATCCAACAACAGGAATAATCGTCTCATTTGCACGTAGTAGCAAGCCAAAACCTCCAAGCTCCTGCTTCCATTTTTCCATATCAAGAAGTGGCTGCTGCAGCGTCGTGCGTATAAACTTCTCTTTCATAAGTGATCGATTACGGACTACTAATCGCGCCATCTTGAGTTGCTCTGATTGTAGCTCCCGTTCCTTGTCAAGCTCCGCTATATAGCCTGTAAGTAGTGTACTAATGTCACTTGGATTCAGCGTATCCTTCAGCAAATAATCTTGTACCTGCAGCTTAACCGCTTGTCTAGCATATTCGAATTCGCTATGGCAGGATAGAATTGCTGCCCTCAAGTTCGGCTTCAGCACCTTTAGCTTAGAGAGTAGCTCTAATACATCCATCTGTGGCATGCCGATGTCTGTAATTAATATATCTGGTATATCTAGCGTAGCAGCTTCAAGCGCACTAGCACCATTCTCATGTAAGCCTATGACCTTTAACCCTAGTGCTTCCCAATCAATCGCATAATGTATCAAATCTATTACGGGATAATCATCATCTACGAGCATAACCTTATACATCTGAGTCCACCTCCTCCTGTCTCGGAATCGTCATCGTAATTTTAGTCCCTAAACCGAGGGCACTATCAACCACAATTCGGAATGATTCCCCATAAGCCAAACGCATCCGTTCACATACATTTGTCATTCCCATTCCTGAAAGATGACGGAAAGACTCCTTTGTAGCCCCCACTCCTTCATCGGATCGCTCCAATTTCAGCAGTAAGTCGGCAAGGCCCTGCTCATCCATCCCTTTGCCATTATCAGCTACACAAATAAAAAATTGTGCCTGCTCCGACCATGTCGTAATGATGATCGTTCCTGCTTGCTGACCCAAGCCGTGGATAAGCGAATTTTCTATAACAGGCTGTAGAAAGAAGCGCGGAACTGACAGCATTAGCGTATCGGGTGACAGATCCAGCTTTAGTTCCACTTCCTCCTTCTGTCTCATATTCATCAATTTCATATAATCGGTAATTGTAGATAGCTCCTCATGCAACGGTATCGTTCCTTTGTCCTGAATAATAGTCATACGCAGCAACTTGGATAATGAACTAATCATCTCAGCACTGTCCAAATCCCCTTTTCGCATCACCTTCATCCGAATAGAATTGAGCACATTAAACAGAAAATGCGGGTTAATCTGGGCTTGAAGCATTGCAAGCTCTGCCTTTCTTTTTCGTGTTTGCGTCTGCGTCACTTCAGCGATCATTCGCTTGATTTGCTCTAGCATAAGATCAAATGAATGACCAAGATAACCAATCTCATCGTTTCCTCTAATATTGGAGCGTACCTCTAGATTTCCCCTTTTCACCGTCTCTGCCATTTTTCCTAATCTAACGAGCGGTCGTGTAAAGTTGCCCAAAAGATATAGAAATAGAAGTAAGAAAACAACAAAGGATACAAGTTGGAGAATGGCAATACGATTGAATATCGAGTTTAGCTTAAAGACTGCTTCTTTGTAGGGAGTCAAGGAAACAAGCTCCCAGCCAGTATTCGTTAGTTTTTGTCTAGTCAATATATAGCTACCGTCTCCACTATCAACAATATCGGAGTTTATCATCCCTCCAGCTGTTGGTGCTTCATACATAAAGCTACCGCCAATTCGCTCGCTGTCTAGATGGGACAAGATGATCCCACTGCTATCGAGCAAAAGTGTTTCTTGACCCTCGGCTAGCTTGCTAAAAATCCCGTTAACCTGCTGCTCCATAATGGTTACAACGACATAGCCATAAGGCTTGACACCCGCACGAAGCGTACGAGCCATCGAAATCTGATACGGGCTGCTCTTGCTACTTTCCATAAAAAAACTAGGCGTAGTACCAATCCAAAGTGATTCAAGCCCTTTTAAACCATCTAGTTTTTCGAACCAAGGCTCTTCCTTCATCAAATTCGGATTAAAGTCCGCGACAGAATAATTGGTAAAATTAGTACCATCCGTCAATAAAATTGTCACATAAGCCTTGTCTCCGTAGACGGTCATATTTTCTATTTTATTAATTATTTTCATTCGATCAGTATATTGTGAGTAATCGGCATCCTCACCCTCGTACACTTTTCCAGCTGCAATTTCCTTTAATATCATACTCATTTCTGAATTGTGCTGCACAGTATTAGCTATATAGAGCATATAGTCAAACAAATTGGAAACGTAACCGTCAACGAGTTGCAGCTTCTGTCTAGATTGCACTACCGCCTCCTCCTTGACTGCATCTTTCGTCAGCATATTGTAAAGCGCAAGTGTAATAAATGCCGGCACAAGGATGCAGACAACCGAAGTGATCATAAGCCGAAATCTGAACGATCTCGACCATAGCCACGGTTTCGAGCGAGTAGACATAAGCGAATTCCTCCTGTTAAAACTTGGATACCTGTTTCGTTGAAAAAAAGAGGTGCAGCTTTCCTGCACCTCTAATTAATTTAGTATAAATTTATATCCAATTACTGGTTGGCGTCAATAATTTTTTGAACTCGATTTTCCAATGCTGCAATTGTGTCATCAATCGTTTGTTGGTTGAAAATCAGTTTTTCATATTCCTCGTTGATCACCTTGTACATTTCAGACTGATACGTAACTGGCGGAATGATTTTAGAAGACTTTGCTCCAGCTAATGTGCTGATTAATGAATCTTTATCAACCTTTTCTGGAGTTAGTGTTCCACTTAAAATAATATCAATAATACTTGCTAGCTGATCATCCTGTATACCATTCCAGGCAGGAACGTTTTTCTCTTGTACAACTTGACCTTCCGTTGTGTACCAACGAACAAAGTCATACGCAGCCT
>DXHF01000479.1 GCA_019113605.1 Candidatus Paenibacillus intestinavium | reverse complement strand
TCAGATGGGGAACAGAAATATCTTATTATTTATAATATTGGTAAGTTTGAAGGGTGGAAGCTAATCAAACAAATCCCTTATAACCAGATTAATAATATTGCCAATCAAACTCGTAATTTCAGTCTAATTGTCGGCATTGCATTTCTTATTATAGCAGTGCTATTAGTTATTGTTTTTGCTAATCAAATTACAAAGCCATTGAAAAAACTTTCCTTGCAAATGAAGAGATTCAGCGCAGGTGATTTTGAAGCGATTACAGATGTTGTTGGAAATGATGAATTAGCTTACATTTCACATCGGTTTAATCAAATGGTAAGCCGGACGAATGAACTAATTAATGAACGCTACAAATTAAAGCTTGCTGAAAAAAATGCTGTACTAAAGGCATTGGAAGCTGAGATTAATCCACACTTTTTATATAATGCATTACAAGCGGTTTCGACAAAAGCGTTAAAGCATGGTCAATTTGAAATTGTAGATATGGTTGATTCATTAGCATTATCTTTACGCTATTGTATTAGCGGTAAAGATGTAGTTAGTGCACGGGAAGAATTGAAGCATATTGGTCATTATCTTAATATACAAAAGGCGCGTTTTGGTGATCGACTTCAAGTAGAGCGTGAGTGGGATGAACAATTGTTAGATATTCAAGTGCCGAAGTTATCAATTCAGACGCTTGTGGAAAATGCAGTGAAGCACGGCTTAGAAAAAATCTCTACACCTGTAACGATCTATATTTCAGCACGACAAACAGAGACTAAGTTTATAATAACCATTACTAATAATGGACCTACGATTGAACCTGACAAGCTACTTGAAATTAATCGATGGCTCGCTCAAGATTGGGAGGATGCACTCAATAAGCAGGAAAATATCGGGTTAATTAACTTGAACGCACGATTAAAGCTATTATATGGTAATGATGCGCAGCTTGTTATTTTGAGCGATGATCAGCAAACTAGCATGTTAATTATACTACCTAGAGGAGGACAACAAGATCATGTATAGCGTGTTAATCATTGATGATGAAGAACCATTGCGTGAAGCGATCAAAATATTAGGACTATGGGAAGAACTTGGTGTCCTGCAATTGTATGAAGCTGCTAATGGTCGAGAAGCGCTTCATATTCTCGAACATTATACGGTTCATATTGCTTTAGTTGATATGAAGATGCCTGAGCTTAATGGAGTTCAGCTATTACAACTGATTGAGGAAAAATATCCTGAAGTGCTATCCATCGTTATTAGTGGCTACAATGATTTCGAATATACAAAGCAAGCGATTCGATCGAGAGTTGTTGATTATATATTGAAGCCTGTTAATCGACATGACCTTAATACAGCGCTACGTAACGCCGTAAATATAATTGAAGCGAAGCAACGCAAAACAGAGGAAACGATCCACCAAAACATTACGCTCAATATGAGTTTGCCAAAATTGAAGGAAAAGCTTTATTTATCGCTTATCGATCGAAATTCCCAAAAATACTATAGCGAAGATTTGATGCAAGTAGTCGGTCTAGGACGCAGTAACCATATGTTCTCAATTACGACAATTCGAATTCTTAATATGGATGCACTTATTCAACGACGATTCAAAAATGATATTGATCTTTTGCAATTTGCTGCTTCTAATGTGATCCACGATGTACTATCTAATTATTTTCAAACGTTCAGCTTTGCTAATCCGAAGCAAGAAAGAGAAATAATTACGGTTGTTTCACTAGAAGGTAGTTACTATGAAGATATGAATTATAAGCTATATCATGGTATGAATAGTATCGTAACAACGTTGGATCAATTATTCGAGCTAGATGTTATTGTAGGTGTAGGCTTGCCGGTTCAGGAAATAACAGAACTCGCAGTAAGCTTCGATCAATCGAAGCTTGCACTAATGAGCTATAGACTGCATAATCGATCTGCTAATGTTGTGAAGTATGATGAAGTGACCCATCTTGATATTCCGAAAGAGCATAAGTCTATTTTTACGCGGATGTCGCAGCTGCGCCAAGTGCTTGAAACGGGAAATAGTCAGCTGCTGCAATCGATGCTGCATGATATGATGAATCAATGGAATAACACTGAACAATTTACTATTGGGGAATCTGAGAAGATTACTGATGAGTTGATCATGGTACTTAACGACATTGCGATAGAGTATGGTGTTCCTGCTTCAGGCTTACCTGGCAGTAATATGAATGCTTTTCGTGTACTTGGAATTTGTAGGGATTATAATAATTATGTGCAATATAAGGAAGTACTTCAACAATACATTCAGTTGTACAAGCAGTTTATCGATGCTGTCAAACAACAAGATACAAGCTTCAAAGTCAATGATATTAAAAAGTATATTGATCATTATTATTATGAAGATATTAAAGTAACGATGTTTGCAGAAAAATATTATCTTAGCCGAGAGTATTTGATGAAGCTTTTTAAGCAGCAGTATGGCTGTGGCATACATGAGTATATACAAAGTGTTAGAATGGAAAAGGCCAAAGAATTGCTGCAAGACAGCAATTTGAAAATACAAGATATTTCGGAAATGCTCGGCTATAAGGATAAAAATTACTTCAGTAAAGCGTTCAGAAACTATTTCAAGATGACACCTTCAGAATATCGTGCCTATGAAGAAAAATAGTGAAAATATGAAGTTCAATGAATATCCGACACTTTTTTACCCTTTTTTATTCACTTATGTACATTTTTCGCGACGGTTGTATTGGTTAGAATGAAGGTAAGATAACAAACAACATTTGTGAATGGGGGCATTTATATGTTAAAACGATTAACTTCTCTAACCGTTAGTTTAGTGCTTGTAATGAGTATGCTTGCTGCATGTGGAAGCGATAACAAGAATGGCGGAAATACTGCAACTAATGAAACAAATACTGGTGAGAAACAAGTGACAATCAACATGTTCACTGCTGCACCAGAATATACAGAGGCTTTTAATGCATATATTAAAGAATACGCTAAAGTTAAACCAAATGTAAAAATTAATCTTGAAATTATGCAAGCAGACTATAATACAGTATTGAAATCAAAAATATCTTCAGGTAATACGCCCGATGTTTTCCAGACAACTGCTGGTGGTGATATTGATAATTTCGCTGAATATAGTGCTGATCTAACGAACGAGCCGCTTGCGGCAGTGATGACTGACATCGTTAAGACAAATATGACATCTTCTGATGGCCGTATACTAGGTCTTCCCGTGAAAGGGAATCTAATGAGTATGATCGTTAATATGGATTTGCTTGAAGAAGCAGGAATCACATCGATACCGGCTACAACAGCAGAAATGGAAGATGCTATTGCAAAGCTTGAAGCTAAAGGCATTACGCCCTTTGCTAATGCGTACAAAGAGTGGTGGGTATGGAAGCATGTATTCCAACATTTCGTTAACACAGCCGCTGAAGATGCTAATATTACACCTCAGGAGCTAGTTAATCAATTTATTGCTGGAACGACAACATTCCAAGAACATTCAGTACTTTACAATAATTTCTTCAGCTTCATCGATACAACAGTAGAGCATGGAACAACTAAGCCGCTTGAACGTGATTCTAATGCGCAAGTGGGTGACTTTGCAACTGGCCAAGCCGCATTTATGATTGGTAAAGGTGCATGGGATGAAGAAGGAATTAAGAAAATTACACCAGACTTCAATCTTCAAATTGCTGGTTACCCAGTAAGTGATAAGGCAGAGCAAGCCATGATTACAACAGGTGCAGACGCAGCACTTCGTATTTCCAAAGATTCTCCGGTAGTGGCAGAGACGATTGAATTCTTTAACTGGCTATATACTTCTGACTACGGTAAAAGCTGGTTCTCAGAAGTAGCGAAAGTTATTCCGCCAATTAAAGATGCTCCACTTCCTGATCTAGATATGACGAAACAAATGGAAGAAATTTTGAAAACTGGTCAATCAGGTGAGCTTTCTGTTAACTATTCATTAGATACATTCCACCAAAAATTTGGTGAAATTATGCAATCTTATATCGGTGCAAACAAATCAAAAGATAATGTTGTAGAAGAGATTCAACAGGCATGGACCCAATTCGGTGCTGCTAAGTAGTAGATCGAGAAACAGCAATAAAGTTCAAGAGCGAAAACCCCGCTTTTTGAACAACTTATCCAAGCAAAAACTCAGCGCTTATGCGCTGAGTTTTTGCTATATAAAATACGTTACAAACTATTACAATTATAGTAAAATGTAATAATATACATAAAGTTGAATGCGATTACATTTGTAATTGACTTAACAACAATGTATATTATTAATATAAGTATTATTTATAAGGTGGTATTTAATGAAAATAGATATTTCTCAACACTCATTGCCTGTATATGAAGCATTAGCAAGTAATGTACGAATTGAAATGATTCGCTTGCTTGCAGTTAAGTCTATGAATATTAAAGAACTTGCGGACGCCATGGGTCTAAGTAGTGCGATTATGACGATGCATGTTAAGAAGCTTGAGCGAGCAGGCATTATTAAGTCTTCTATGCAGCCTGGTAAAGGTGGAGCCAAAAAAGTATGTACATTGGTTACAGACTCGATTGAAATCATATTCCCTCCTAAAGTTGAAACTGTATTTCGCGATTGTCATGTAACTGAAGTATCTGTAGGTCATTATACAGATTTTGAAGTAACACCAACTTGCGGCTTAGCGACATCGGTTAAAGTATTAGGTATGTTTGATGAGCCACGTGCTTTTCT
>DXHF01000478.1 GCA_019113605.1 Candidatus Paenibacillus intestinavium | reverse complement strand
AGAACGTGACATGCGGATATTTTTCAGTTTCAGCTGTACGTAGCTGTTTCAAGTTGTTTTGCGCCAATACTTCACCAAGTGTATTATCAAGGTTTTTCGGCGAGTAAGCAACTAGTCCACCTACTGTTTCGCTGAACAGTGTCAAACATACATAGAATAGATCCTTCGGCAATTTCTCACCACGGTCAAATCCAGGGAATTCTTCATTCGTAAATACTTGAGAAAGCTGGATTGCACGGTCAGGACGGAAGTTGAAGAAGATTACGGAATCTCCAGTTTCAACTAACCCAACAGGGCTACCATCTTCTTGTAGCATTACAGTAGGTACGAAGAATTCATCATATACATTGGCAGCATAAGAATCTTTAACAGCCTGCAGTGCATCTGTTGCAGAAGGACCATCACCATACACCATAGAACGATAAGATTTCTCTACGCGTTCCCAGCGCTTGTCACGGTCCATTGCATAGTAGCGACCTTGAACTGTTGCGATTTTACCAACGCCTACTTCTTGGATTTTCGCTTGTAATCTCTCAACATAGCCAAGTCCGCTATCTGGAGATACATCGCGACCATCTAAGAAAGCATGAATATATACTTCAGAGAAATCATTACGTTTCGCAAGATCAAGCAAAGCGAATAAATGCTCGATATGGCTATGAACACCACCGTCGGATAACAATCCGTACAAGTGAAGTTTTTTGCCATTTTCTTTGGCATGAAGCAATGCTTTAAGCAATGTTTCATTCTCATAGAAATCGCCATCACGAACAGATTTCGAAATACGAGTCAAATCTTGATATACAATACGTCCAGCACCGATGTTCAAATGACCTACTTCAGAGTTACCCATTTGGCCCTCTGGTAGACCTACTGCTTCACCACATGCTGTCAGCGTTGTATTCGGGTATTGTGTCAGGTAACGGTCGTAGTTGGGCTTGTTAGCCTGTGCTACGGCATTACCAACGACATCATTACGAAGACCGAAGCCATCCATAATAATAAGTGCTACTGGTTTGCGATTAGCCATCTTACTTGGCCCCCTCGACAAGTGCGATATAAGAATTTGGCTCAAGACTTGCGCCACCTACTAGTGCTCCGTCGATATCAGCTTGACCCATATATTCTGCTACATTTTCCGGTTTAACACTACCGCCGTATTGAATACGAACAGCATCAGCAGTTGCTTGATCATACAATTCAGCAACAACGCTACGTACATAACCGATAACTTCTTGAGCATCAGCGGAAGTTGATGATTTACCAGTTCCGATTGCCCAAATTGGTTCGTATGCAATAACGATGTCCGCTACTTGAGCTGCTGATAGACCTTGAAGTGCAGCTTCAGTTTGAACTTTACATACATCTTTCGTAGTACCAGCTTCACGCTCTTCAAGCTTTTCACCAATACATACGATAGGTACAAGGCTATGTTTAATTGCAGCATGAACCTTCTTGTTAACTGTTTCATCAGTCTCAGCGAAGTATTGACGACGCTCAGAGTGTCCGATCAATACATATTTCACGCCAAGATCTTTCAACATTACTCCACTGATTTCTCCAGTGAATGCGCCGTTATCTTCAAAGTGAAGGTTTTGCGCGCCGATAGCAATAGATGTACCTTTAGCAGCCTCAACAAGAGCTGGTAAATTTGTAAATGGTGCACAAATTACACTTTCCACTCCAGCAACTTCAGCTTTACCTTTAATAGCATCGAAGAAAGAAACCGCTTCTGAAATCGTTTTGAACATTTTCCAGTTACCTGCAATAATAGGTGTTCTAGTCATTATATACCCTCCTAAAAACTTTTCGTTAACTTCCATAAACAACTTCTCTGTAACGAAAAGTTACTTCGAAAGCATAAGCTAAAAACTTTTCGTTAACTTTCATAACAATCCGACATACTCTCATTATAGACGAGTATATCGGATTGTTAGATTAAAATATTTTATTTATCGTTAAGTGCAATTACACCTGGAAGAGCTTTACCTTCCATGAACTCAAGGGAAGCACCGCCACCAGTTGAGATGAAGTCCATTTGATCTGCTAGGCCGAATTTCTCAGCTGCAGCTGCAGAGTCTCCACCACCGATTACTGTGTAAGCATCAGTTTCAGCTGTTGCTTTAGCTACTGCTTGAGTACCATGTGAAAATGGCTCAATTTCAAATACGCCCATTGGTCCGTTCCATACTACTAGCTTAGAGTTTTTAATAACTTCAGCGTAGATTTCACGAGTTTTAGGACCAATATCGATACCTTCCATGTCAGCTGGGATGCTGTCTATGGAAACAATTTTTGTGTTAGCTTTTGCACTAAATTCATCTGTTACAACAACATCGACTGGTAAGTATAAGTTCTTGCCAGCAGCTTTCGCTTTTTCAATGAATTCAAGGGCAAGATCAAGTTTACTGTTATCAAGAAGTGATTGACCAATTTCATGACCTTGAGCTTTGAAGAATGTATAAGAAAGACCGCCACCGATAATGATGTTATCAGCGATTTCGATCATTTTTTCAATAACTGCGATTTTATCTTTAACTTTAGAACCACCAACGATCGCTGTGAAGGGACGAGCTGGATTGTTGATTGCTTTACCAAGAATATCAAGCTCTCTTTCCATAAGAAGACCAGATACAGCTGGTAGATAATGAGCGATACCTTCTGTTGAAGCATGTGCACGGTGAGCAGCACCAAATGCATCATTTACGAATAAATCAGCAAGCTCAGCAAATTGTTTTGCTAGTTCTGCATCATTTTTCTCTTCACCAGCGTTGAAACGAACGTTTTCAAGTAACAATACATCACCATTGTTCATGTCAGCGATAAGTGCTTTAACAGCATCTCCAACCGATTCATTAGCTTTAACAACTGGTTTGCCAAGTAACTCAGAAAGACGAACTGCACTTGCAGTATGACGAAGTTCTTCAACTACTTCGCCATCAGGGCGACCAAGGTGACTAGCTAGAATAACTTTAGCACCATTTTCAATTAGGAAATTGATTGTAGGCAATGTTTCGCGAATACGTTTGTCATCTGTAATTTTTCCGTTTTCAAGTGGAACATTAAAATCTACACGAACAAATACTCGTTTTCCAGTTACTTCGATATCACGTACACTTTTCTTATTCATTAGACGTTCCTCCGCACCATTTAAATTGTCTATAGCCTAGAACCACATAACCTTGTCATGCTAATGTTGTTGAAACATCACGAAACGTTTATATATAAAGAGCGGAAACAATATCACTGTTTCCGCTCTTTGATATTGCACAAATATTACTTAATAAGTTTTGCGAAATGTTCAACTGTACGAATCAATTGAGATGTGTATGACATTTCGTTATCATACCATGCTACAGTTTTAACCAATTGTTGGTCTCCAACAGTTTGAACTTTAGTTTGAGTTGCATCGAATAGAGAACCATAAGTAATACCAATAACGTCAGAAGATACGATTTCGTCTTCTGTGTAACCGAATGATTCGTCAGCAGCAGCTTTCATAGCAGCATTAACTTCATCAACAGTTACTTTTTTGTCTAACACAGTAACAAGCTCAGTTAGAGAACCAGTTGGTGTTGGTACACGTTGAGCAGCACCGTCAAGTTTACCGTTAAGAGCAGGAATTACTAGACCGATTGCTTTAGCAGCACCAGTTGTGTTAGGAATAATATTTTCAGCAGCTGCACGAGCACGACGGAAGTCACCTTTTGGATGCGGAGCATCTAGAGTGTTTTGATCGCCTGTGTAAGCATGAATTGTAGTCATAAGACCTTGAACGATACCGAATTCATCATTAAGAACTTTAGCCATAGGAGCTAGACAGTTAGTAGTACAAGAAGCACCAGAGATAACCGTTTCAGTACCATCAAGAATTTCATGGTTAGTGTTATAAACGACAGTTTTCATATCGCCTGTAGCTGGAGCAGAGATAACAACTTTTTTCGCTCCTCCTTTAAGATGTTTTTCAGCACCTTCAAGAGTTGTGAAGAAACCAGTACATTCTAGAACGATATCAACGCCAAGCTCACCCCAAGGTAGTTCTTCAGGGTTACGGTTAGCAAGAACTTTAACTTCTTTGCCATTAACTTTGAAGAAGCCGTCATGCACTTCAACTTCGCCATCGAAACGGCCTTGAGTTGTATCATATTTAAGCAAGTGAGCAAGCATTTTAGCATCTGTCAAATCGTTAATTGCTACTACCTCAATACCTGCCACATTTTGAATGCGACGGAATGCCAAGCGACCAATACGTCCAAAACCATTAATACCTACTTTAATCATGAGTAAATCCTCCTAAGGTTAATTTGTTTTTGAAAATTTATATATTTGAGACGAGTGTAATAAATTACAGTTCGTCGTGATGCCGATTAGCGTCGTAGTTCTCGATCATCCGTAATGCTGCCCCTTCATCAGTGACAAGTGCATGATCATAACCAAATTTCATAATTGCATCAATAGCTTCAGCTTTACTAGCACCGCCAGCAACTGCTATCAACACTTCAGTTTGAGCAATATCCTCAAGCCGCATACCTACTGTTTTCATTTTGTAAATAGGCTCACCATTACGATTAAAATAAAAACCGAATGATTCGGCCATTGCGCCTTCGCCTTGCATCGCCAGTAATTCTTCAGGATCAGTCTTTCTTCGTCTGGCCATTACAATAGCGTCACCAATGCCGTGCACAATAATTCGTGCATTTCGAATAACTTCAACAATTTCTTTAATGGAAGGTTCTTGAATAATCGATTCATATGCATCTGAGCTAATATGATCGGGCACATGTAGTAATCGGTAATGTCCACCCGTCCGTTTCGCTAGCATAGATGCGATCGTGTTCGCTTGATAATCCAAGCTTTCACCAAGACCACCACGAGCTGGTACAAAGACAATATCTTTAATGGAATTGGGTAAGCTCATGTACTTAGCAACCTGTGCAGTTGTCGTTCCACCTGATACCGCAATAACATCTCCAGAACGTATTGCTTGCTTCAGCAACTGGCTTGCTGCACGACCCAATTCACGCTTAGTAATTTCTGATTGTTCAGAATCGCCAGCGACGACAATAACCTGCTTTAACCCATACATCGACTTCAGCTTGTCTTCAATTTCTGAGCTTCCAAACACTTGATCGCCAAGCTGCTCGATTTCCTCAAGCACTTTCTTGCCGTCTTCGCTTAATTGCATCCCAGAAGGTTGAATTATTAGAAGTCCTTGTTCTTTCAACAGCTCCGTTTCAGCTCGTAGCACTCGTTCGGTCATCGATAACGTTGTTGCCAACGCACGTCGTCCAATGGTACCTGCAAGCATCACTTGCTGCATAATTTTATATCGCTTTCTCATAACATCCAAAAGCTCTGGTACTAACTGTCTTTGCAGTTCAATAAGCTGACGCATAAATACCATCACTCCATCGGAAAGAGTTCACGTGTACCACATACAACATTACTCTAGAACTCATTGGACATTTTTCGTCCCTGTGGTTTGATTTAAGTCCCACCTTTAGTTTACCTAATATTTTGACGTACTGCAAGTGCCGTTTCTTCATGTAAGCGATTGCCCGAATAATTTATTTGAATTTTAAACTTGCTTCGCTTCCTATTATCCCATATAATCGACAATGTCATCTTAAATTAGCGCCCGTGGTCCAATGGATATGACGTAGGCCTCCGGAGCCTGAGATCTAGGTTCGATTCCTAGCGGGCGCGCCAAAACTTCTACTTATAGCCTGTACAAGGAAATTTTCTTGTACAGGCTTTTCTGTTTTTACAATCATGCTACTATCTTTTTATACATAAACTAGTGTAGAATACCGATTCATTTTATCGTCATTTATTATGTTTAATGACTACTACTATAGGTAACAATGGTGAAGTGGAAATAAAGTCTGACTATCTTTGACTTTTAATTAAAATTCTATTATGATATTTACACAACATCGTTGTGATGCGGTGTTGTCCAAGTAATTCATGAAAAGTTTTAGTCGATGCTTTCGACGCTACTTTTCATTTACAGGAAGTTGTCCAAGTAATTCATGAAAAGTTTTAGGAGGATTGGTAAAATGAACTATGTACCAATGGTTATCGAGCAAAGTAATCGCGGAGAACGTTCTTATGATATTTATTCTCGACTTCTGAAGGATCGTATCATCATTCTTGGATCTGGTGTTAACGACGTCGTTGCCAATTCCATCATTGCACAAATGCTTTTCTTAGCAGCCGACGACCCAGAGAAAGACATTCATCTATACATTAATAGTCCAGGTGGCTCTATCACTTCAGGTATGGCTATCTACGATACGATGCAATATATTAAACCTGATGTATCTACAATTTGCGTAGGTATGGCAGCATCTATGGGTGCATTTTTACTTACTGCTGGAGCGAAGGGCAAACGTTTTGCACTTCCGAACAGCGAAGTTATGATTCATCAACCGCTTGGTGGCGCTGAAGGTCAAGCAAGTGATATCGCAATTCGCGCAAACCGCATCATTAAAATGCGTGAGAAATTAAACGGTATTCTTGCAGAACGTTCTGGTAATCCGATTGAACGTCTTGAAAAGGATACTGATCGCGATTACTTCATGAGTGCTCAAGAAGCACTGGAATACGGTTTAATCGATAAAGTTATCGAACGCATAGATTAATGTCTACAGCTTTGTAACGCTTATCTAGAGACGATAGTGGCTGATCCACATTGAACGTTTTTTGTTCTAGTGAACCAACTACTGTCGTCTTTTTCATTTACACGCCTTCCATATTTTTCTTATCTGTGATATATGTCACATACACTTTATGCTGTTCACAATATGATAAAGATATCATCAAACAGATAGATTTTGCTTACTTTGGAGGAATTCTATTATGGAAACAGAAGCATTAGCTCATATTGAACAACTGGCTGCAAAAAAACAATCTATTTTCAAACAGGATAAATTCCGTTCCTTATTGAGATCAATTATGGCAAGTATGTTTATTGGCTTTGGTGTTATTGCAGCCTTTAAGACAGGATCTCTCTTCTATCAAGTTGAATCACCGTTTGCTTACCCTGCAGCAGCATTAATATTCGGTATGGCTATTATTCTAATCTATTATGCTGGTGGAGATTTATTTACAGGTAATACATTTTATCTTAGTTATGCTGCATTACGTCGTAAAATGACTTGGATAGATACGTTGAAAATGTTATTATCCAGCTATATAGGAAATATTGTTGGAGCAATTCTGTTCGCAGTACTCGTTTGGTTAACACAGCTTTTTGCTGATGCTAATGTGAATACTTTTCTACTGGAAGTTGCTCACAAAAAAGTTGATGCTTCAACAATCGAAATATTCTTTCGTGCTATATTATGTAACTGGCTTGTATGTTTAGCATTTTTCATTCCATATTTCATGAAAACTGATGGAGCAAAAATGTTCGTCATGGTATTGTTGGTATTCAGCTTCTTTATCGCTGGATTTGAACATAGTATCGCAAATATGTCTGTTTTCGCT
>DXHF01000477.1 GCA_019113605.1 Candidatus Paenibacillus intestinavium | reverse complement strand
TGCCTTGTTGCATTTGCTGACTTAGCTGCGATGCTAATGCAGCTATTTGCTCCGCGGAAAGCTGCTCTGACAATTGTTCACTGAACTCATTCATCGCTTGCTCAGTCAACTCTCCACTTTGTGCTTGCTCTGCTAATTGCTGCATCGCTTCGGCAAGCTCATTATGTTGCGCTGCCAGCTGTGCCATTGCTTCTGCTAAAGCTTTAGCAGTTTCACTGTCAAGACTTTGCATCGCTTGCTTCATGCCTTCCTCGCGCTGAGCTTGAGGTTTATTGAGACTTTCATTGAATGCTTTTTGAAATTCTTCTAATTGAGGCTCATTAGCTAATGCTTGCTCTAGCTGATCAAGTTCCTCCATTTTCGCTAGTGACTCTTGCTTCAGTTGCTCAAGTTCTTCCAGTGACTGTGCCAGTTCATCAGCATTTTCTAACGTTAAGCCTTCCTTCATATCAAGCTCATTCAACAGTTCATCGAGCGAAGCAAGCAATTGCTCCTTCGTCGCTTCATCAATCTGGGATTGTTCTACTGTTTCTTGCATCTCGGTGATCTGCTCTTCAATCTGCTCAATCACTTTCTTATTACTTATTATTTGCATTGCTTTATCATTTTGCATATTAGGAATTAGAATCAATAATAATAGCAAAATAATAGTTAATGACATTAACGAAATCCATTTCCGAACATTCCAACCATACGACATCGGTAGTCTAAGCTTCAATTCTTGCTCATACTTCGTCGTTGCGTTCGTTGCCTGCTCTACAATCATCGTTTGAAATAGATTAGGTTGCCTTGCTTCTTCAAGCTCCAAAGCAGTAATGACCGCATCCTGACCTAGCTCAGCATCTACTAGTCTAGCAGCAGCCTTCACATTGCTCCGCTGGCGCCATTTCATCGCTAGTACGACCATTATCACTACTATCCATAAGCCTATAGCTATCCATTCATTATATAAAATAGGTATGAACCGACTTACTATAAGAAGTAACAGCGGAAGAATGCCGCCTAACACAATCCCTTTGACAAGTGAGGCAGTTAGAAATACTTTATTCCATCTCGCTTGGATTCGTTTCAATAGGGTAATGAGCTCAGTCATCTTTTTTCACTTCCCCCGCTTGTAATAACAGAAATGGAGTCCTCTCTCAGACTCCATCTTTGCAAATTAAGTTTTTGTTCTCTTCAGATTCGCTGTCGAATAAGCTTCGTTAGCACAATCATCGTTATCAAAGTCCGCGTTTAGAACGACCAATTACAATAAAGGTTCAAAAAGCGGGCTTTCAGAACCGAGAAGATGATTCACAGCGAAAACGAGTAGCACAGCGTACGTATTGTGTACGTGAGCACACGCAGGCTTTCGATGGGGAGCATATTCGATGTCGAGTAACCTACGTTAGCCAATCATCGTTATCAAAGTCCGCGTTTAGAACTTCCCCTAGTAGGTCTGAGCTTCCTAATCGCCTGCCACAGACATATTACAAGAATAACAGTATAAATCAACATATACTCCAACCACATTGGTATATAATCATAAAAACCTTTTTGAGTTGTCGTTGTTCTGTTAACTATCTCTTTAAAAATTTCTGGTTCGAATATACTAAGTAACGCACACGCCGGGTTGAATGCAAGAATATGAATAATCCATTCAACATAAGCAGGTGTATTATTAGAACCGTTATAAATATATTCTTGTATTGCAGTAAAGCAGATCAAAAATATGACCCCAGTCCCTGCGAACATAAACAAAACAATACCATACGTCACAATAACCGCTAGCATCGTACGTTTGAACAATGTTGAAAATAAAATTCCAAATCCACCGAATATAAGCATATTGAATAGGAAGAAACCGAACACTGCAAGTAGCTGTGATGGTGATACTCCACCATATAGAAATACAATTCCATAGATTGGTAATGTACTAAACACGATGAGGAACATAAAACTTAAGCTAGAAACTAATTTACTAATAATAATGGATGAAGAACTTTGCTGTGTTGTTAGTAATAAGTTAAGCGTCTGTTTCTCACGTTCTCCACTAATTACGCCAGCCGTTAGTCCAGGTGCCATAAATGCAATTAATCCTAGCTGAGCAAAACTCATCACAATAAATAGTATTTCATTAAAATCATTCGTATAAATGCCAGCTCCATTAGACTCAATGCCGACAATAAAAAAGGTCGCTGTTGCAAACAAACCAATCGCCAATAAATAACTTAATAATGTCCACATCGATTTGGCGCTGCGCATTCTTAAGCGATATTCTTTATCAAGTACTGGATTAATAAACAACTGCTTCATATTTGCTAAAATATTACTCATTGTTCAGATGCTCCTCCTCTCGTAATAGCTAGGAATATATCTTCTAGATCTGTTTGTGCTTCATGGAACGAAACAACAGGATAGCCAGCTTCAATAATCGAACGCAGTAGATTAGCTTGCTCCTCATCATTTCCGGAAAATTGTACTTGTACAGACGCTCCGTCTACAAACATACCTTGTACTAGAGAATGATCTCCCAAAAATACTTTAAGTTGATCTTGACCGTTGGCTAGCTTTATCGTAATTAGACGTTTAGCCATTAATTGTTGCTGAATATTGCTAATATTACCAACCGCAATCATTTCCCCATGCTCGATAACACCAATCTCATCAACCATTTCGGCTAGCTCAGGCAAAATATGTGAAGAAATAATAATTGTCTTCCCCATACTTTTCAATTCTTTCAATATTTCACGCATTTCGATACGAGCACGTGGATCTAAGCCAGAAGCTGGCTCATCAAGAATAAGTAATTCTGGATCATGAACTAAGCTTCTTGCTAAGCAAAGTCTTTGCTTCATCCCACGCGACAACGAATCAACATAGGCTTCTCGCTTATCTGATAAATTAACTAGCTCTAGCAGTTGCGGAATAAGTGCATCCCGTTCAGGCTTCGTTAATCCATAACTCGCTCCATAGAAATGTAGGTACTCGTCTGTTTTCAATTGATCGTATACACCGAAAAAGTCTGGCATATATCCTATTTTTTTTCTAACAAGATGTGGATGCTCTGTTACATCAAGCCCATCTACTTTGGCATATCCTGAAGTTGGAATCATTAACGTAGCTAGAATCGACATTGTTGTTGATTTACCAGCTCCGTTCGGACCAACAAACCCGAATACCGTACCTTTCTTTATCGACAAATCGATTCCTTTCAACGCTTGAAAATTACCGAATGATTTACTAAGACCTTTAATCTCGATCATTAACTGTTCTTGCTCTTGTTCAATACTCATTAGCGTAATTCCCCTTCCACAAACAGTGTTGGAAAAACACCCTCTCCACCATTTTTTGTTTCCATTTTAAATACAACAGCATTATTGACATTAATATAATCTGCTAACTCAAACTTTGGTTCCCCTTTATAAATATCCCAAGATTGCGTGGCCTCGTTAAACAATGACATATTAAAATCATTAAAATAATACTGCTCAATCACGGGTTGAAACGAAGCTGTAGCAGTAGCTTCTGAACTCGCTCCATTTAGTGGATAAGTGAGCATAATAGCTCCATTATAAAGATAGAAGTTATTGTTCCCATGTCTTTCAAGCTGGGCATTATCTTCACTTGTTACAACTGGCTCTACGAGATATGACTCTGGCATTTGCTCAAAAATAAGATCCATAAGATTAACATTCCACATCGTTAATTGATCTGTCTTCACTTTTTTGTCGTTGACTTGGTATAAAGACTGCTCACTATAACTAAAGCCTATTAATTTAATAGAGTCACCAATTAAAGTTCTGTTGTCTATTAATGAAGATTCACGTGCATACTCTTCCCAATAATTCGAACTTCGAGGGAATATTTGACTGCCGTAGGAATATCCATATTGATTACCACTCATTGTAAATTGAAGCTGAGATGTCAATGGTAGCTCTGTACTTTCACCATTAGCTAGTTGACCAATAAGCTCAGCATTCCCGCCATTAATGAAAGCAAGATGCGATAGATCTACACCAGTATTATTCTCTATCATTAATATGAATTGGTCATTTCGTTTTTCGATAGAAACGTCGATTTGTTCGAATTCATCTTTTCCATATGCTGCAGGTGATTTCAAGAAACTACGTGTTGTCCAATATTTATTCGCGTTCCATTGCAGCTCTTTATGATCCCCATCGTATCGAATCACATATTCTTTATTACTTTTTAACGAACTATAATTACCATTGCTATTGTTCGGTGATAGCCGTACATACTGTTTGTTAGGAACATTAATCGATATATCTTTGTTACTTGCCAGAAACACCGATCCAATACCACTTACAATCGTTGTATCTCCTGATTGCTGAACAATATCAACATTGTGAACATAATTTTCTGTTTTGTTCATTGCGCCAGCATAGATTACGATAATCGTTGTCAGTACTGCACTTGCTGGAATCATCCACCACGCCCATTCTCGCTTGTCCACACGCTTCAAAATCATATATAAAATTGGAGCGACTAGAAAGACATAGATTGCGAAAACTAGCATTAGTAGCATTACAGGAGGTGCTTCAAGTCTTGGGAAATATTGAATTGCCTGCTGTAATGCCCAATTCATATCTTCATTATAGTAGTTTCCAGACATCGCTGTCGGGATCAAACTTTCAGATAAAAGTGTTTGGATAAAGGAAGTTCTGCCTTCCCAAATCGAAAATGGTTTTAAGCCCAAATCAAATGCGGTGTATATTACTTTGCCCAGCCCTACATTATGTTGAGCAATGATTGGCGTATCATTACTCGTTAAGATCGTCTGACCACGAATTAATGAACCTTGTGTAATTTGAATTGGATCAAGCGGGTTTTCAGATAGAGCAAATTGCTCAATTATCGAAGTATCTGTTAACGTCGTTGCGCCTTGACCACTTACTGGTACAATATCTGTAATAGCTTTCATCGTTTCGCCGTAGTTTGCACCACCGCCAACTAATAACGTTCCACCTTTGGCAACCCAATCTGTTAAAGCATCTACTTTCTGCTCTGACCATGTACTTGTAATCACATCATTCAGTACGAGTACTTTGAACATATCGAGTGATTCCGCTGTTTCAGCAACAAAATCCTCTTCAATGATTACTGTCGTAAGATCATAGCCTTGGCCCTTGAGTAATAGTAGAAAATTCAAAGTATCAGGATCGGCTGCAATAATTCCGACCAATGCTGTTGATCCGACACTGTTCCCTATGAGGTTAGTATCACCTGTTACTGCCAGCTGATCTCCCTTTTCCATCTGTCCTTCAAAAAATTGAAAAGAATTAAACTTATCATTGAAATTGCCATCAACAACCATGTTCAATTGAATTTCACTACCACTAACAATTTCAACAGGAACGACATGTGAAACAGTATTAGCTTGATCTGTACTAATATTTAGCACCAATTCTCCTGTAATATCACGATCAAAGTTATTTTTCAACGTAACAAATACAGGTGTTGGCATACCAACTTGATACTGGCCATCATACCCAACCTTAGCTCCAATATGGATACTTTTTTTCTCCTTGCTGTCTACTGCTGCACCTAATACTACGGATGATGAGTTCATTAACGACCAGAGCGTTAACGGGATCAGCATAATGAGTACATATAGCAATATTTTTCGTTTATTTACATTCAACACAATGTTTCCCCTCTCGTTTCCACTACTTAATGATAATACTATGTACTATTGGGCACTATTTCGTCTAGCATATACATCATTAACGTCATATTTAATGAAATAGTTGCATTTGAGCTAGTCAGCCTCGCCTCCTAAAACTTTTCATGTACTTCTCAATAGACTACTTCGCCATGAAAAGTAGCATCGGAAGCCAAAACTTCAAAACATCCATATTATATAGACGATCGAAACTAGGGTAACCACTGCAAAATAATGATGTGACAAAGTGAATGGTTTCAATTACATTAGTGTAGGGAGGGATTTCTAATGAACCATCTACAATCTAGAAAAATTCAATCCGTTATCTTTCTATTCGTAACGCTATTTTTCTGGATATCTATGTACATCTATGTACCTATCTTAACACCACATTTATCCAATTTGAATTATTCTTTACAATTTATTGGAGTTGTTCTAGCTACATATGGATTAATCCAACTATTATTTCGCTTTCCACTAGGCATTCTATCCGATCATTTACAAAGAAGAAAACCTTTTATCATTGTCGGTATGCTTTGCAGTGTATGTAGCTGTCTCTTATTTCTTGCACCTGATATCTGGATCTACCCGGTGCTTGGGAGAGCTGTTGCCGGAATATGTGCTTCGACTTGGGTAGCGTTTACAATTATGTATGCTAACAACTTCAAGCAGGAGGAAATGCCAAAGGCAATGGGGCAGATTAGCTTGTACACCGTCATTGGCCAATTTATCGGAATGATCGCTTCAGGTTGGTTATCCGATCTGTATCAATATCGCACAACATTTATCGTTGGCGCAGTCATTGCCACAATTGGTTTGTTGCTTTCATTTCTATTATACGAGCAGCCGCCAGCAAGTGAGCAAAAGGGAATGTCCTTCAAGCTCGTTGGATCGGTACTTCGTTCACAGCGCGTCTTGTTTGCCTCTCTTCTCTCAATTCTCGCTCATGGTGTTCTTTTCATTACGATGTTCGGCTTCACGCCACTTAAAGCGGTTGATCTTGGAGCAACGGGTACTCAGCTAACCATTCTAATCGCTTGCTTTATGATTCCACATGCGATTGCCGCTACAGTAGCTTATCCAATTATGCTAAAGCTGCATCATCGTGGTACATTTGCCATTAGTTTTTTCATAAGTGGACTATGTACGTTAGCTTTAATATTCGTTGATTCATTACCACTCATGTATTTAACGCAAATATTGAATGGCTTTGCACAAGGACTTCATCTACCATTATTGCTTTCGTTTGCTATATCCCGGGTGGAAAGTAATGTTAGAGCAACAGCGATGGGGCTCTATCAAGCTTTGTATTCTGTAGGTATGTTCTCTGGTCCGCTAATTGCAGGTATGCTCAATGAAAACTTTGGAATCAATAGTGGTTTTCTGTTCGGAAGTATACTTGCCTTCATCGCACTTCTCGTAATTCCATGGTCGCTATATGTCGATTTCAAAAAAACTAAATTCAATTAAAATAAAGGTTCAAAAAGCAGGCTTTCAGAACCGAGAAGCTGGAGCGCTACTTGCGGAAGGAGGAAACGCTAGTGTACGGAGTTGGTACACGCGTACCGGACTTCCCAAGTTCGCTTCAGATTCGATGTCGAATACGCTGCAAAGCATCTCGTCGTTATCAAAGTCAGCTTATTGAACTACCATTTAAAAGGGGAGCATCATGAAAACTATACTAGTACTCTACGTCGGCGGCGTCCTCGCAACCAATCTTACGCCACAGCTTTGGCAGAACTTAGCCACTTTAGCGAATACATCTGTCGCTACGCTGTACGCATCCTATAAAAATGAAATTAGTAAGAAGCTTTGGAACGGAGAGTGTACAGAGGGGCAGTTTTGGCAATGGTTAGAACAATATAGCATTCAGCTCACGATTGAACGGCAACGCGAGCTTATTACCCAAGCGTTACAGCCATTACCTGCGCTTCAGTATCTTCAGCAATGGTCACAGCTAGCAGAAATCCATATTATGAGCAATCATCTTAGCGATTGGCTCCAGCCTCTGCTAGCCCCTTATGAAACTTATATTGAACGTATTCATGTATCAGATCAAGTTCGTCTTAGTAAGCCGAATCCACAATGGTTTACTCTGCTTCACGAACAATTTAACGACGCTGCATTGATCTGGTTCGTAGATGATAGCGACCATAATGTAGCAGCCGCCGAGTTAATTGGCTGGAATACCCTCTTAGCCGATCAAGCGCACAACTGGATTGCTACATTAAGCGAACGACTGCAATTAGCAAGCAATAGCCTACCACAGT
This sequence comes from Candidatus Paenibacillus intestinavium, assembly GCA_019113605.1. GTDB lineage: Bacteria > Bacillota > Bacilli > Paenibacillales > Paenibacillaceae > Pristimantibacillus > Pristimantibacillus intestinavium. The sequence continues at coordinate 3,165 of DXHF01000477.1, read as the reverse complement.
AAGTAACAATATACTATCCTGCTTTCGCCACCTTACTTTATAAACGATGCGCTGACCAAGCTTAGAGACGACGAAGCCTCTAAGTTCAAGACTTGTAGCAAGCTGGTCTGCAAGCTTCAAGCTACCTCTCATAAATGGCATCATCAGCATAACGATGCCATTCCACGATATCGCAGCATGAATATTCAATTTCGCTCTTGCAATGACATTAGTTCTCTGCCATTTCGCCACTAAATTAGGAATGAGTCGAAAGATTAATGATATTAGCATCGTATATTGATAGATAGGTATTCGAATCAACGATAGCCACCCAAAGCTTTGCTCTAAAGACCGCTGCAACCGAAACGGCGTAAGTAGCTCCATAATCGGAAGCGCTATGCCAATCATTACAATTAATTGCGTCATGCGCAGCATAACACCACTCGCCTTTTCTAGATCAAAGCCAAATGGTCCTAATTGGAGCCCACCTACTATTGTGAACAGTAGTGCCATCATAGTGAACGGTAGCAAAATAGAGAACCACTTTTTCCACTGACGATGAAAGATACTAATGACGATGATCGCCATTATACCGAAAGCTAGCGTTGACAACCAATCATTCCATAACACAATCGCTGAGCTGCATAGCAGTAAACTTACGAGTATCGATCTTGGATCAAATTTCTGATTCCAGACGAATCTATTACGCCCACTAGTTTCGTCAAAACTTTGACCCACACCAGTTTTTCCGTTCGCTAATAACCGGTCATGCTGCATATCGGCTTCACTAGGCATTAAGCTAGATTCCGTTGCTAGTTTATCTATTCGTTGTTTATCTAATAGCTGCTCATACAAAAGCTGTTCAACACCTTCTGTATGTTGCTGCCATTGTGCTAGTTGCTGCTCTACTAATCCAGTTTCATCGAGTGTAATATGGTGGTCAAATAACGGTAGCAATCCCCCCCATTGGTGACTAATAATGATTGTACCGAGACCATGTTCATTGCGTTGTTTAATAGCCGTTAATAATTGCTGTTGTCCTTCATAATCCAATGCCGCAAGCGGTTCATCCAATAGTAGCCACGGAGTTTCTCTTGTAAATGCGAGCGCTAATGCCGCTTTTTTCTGCTGTCCAATACTAAGCTGCTGTACATTAACATGCAGCATATCTTCGTTCACACCAAATAATCGCAAATAATGTGCAGCTACTTGCCCCTTGCGCTTAACTGTCGCTTCAAGCTTGTCCTCACGCATTGCTTTATTAATTAACGAAAGCTCTTGCGCTACCGTCTCACAAAGCCAACTCTCTTCCACATGCTGTATTTGGATCGTGGTCGCTTGAAGCACTTGCTTATTCCACTTTTTCCGTCGCCGTCGCATAAGCTGTAGCTGCTCTGATCCGATCAAAATATGTCCATCTGCGACTGCTCTCATTCCAGCAATCGCTTCTAGCAAAGTCGTTTTTCCAGCTCCATTACTACCAGAAATCCCGTAGCATCGCCCCGCTACAAACGTATAATCTAGCTGCTGCTGTTGATCCTCATAGAAGCGAACGCGCTCCAATCTAATATCAGCTCGCTCACTCAACAGTATGCACCTCCTTCACAAGCTGCTCACTATTGAAGGGCAGCTGTGTGATGGAATGGCCTAACCCGATTAATTCCCTAGCCTTCTGCACAGCCCATGGAATTGGCAATTGAAGTCGCTCTGCTTCGCTAGTACCTGCCTCTTCTTCAAATAACTGCTGTGCACTCCCAACAAAACGGAGTGCGAGCTTGTCCATTACCCATACCGTATCACTATATTGTAATTCATCTAATTGCTGTGTAATCCAGATGACCGCAATATTTCGCTCTGCACAATAAGTTCTGATCTGCTGCATAACGACTTGCTTCGCACGAGGAGCTAGCATCGACGTAATCTCATCTAAAATAAGTAATGGTGTCTCCATCATTAGACAACCTGCAATCGCAACTAACTGACGCTCACCACCGGATAGCTGCTCAATCGGCAGTTGTAGTAAATGATCGATATGTAATGCAGAGGCAATCTGCTCAATCGCTTCTGCATATCCAATATGATGCGAACCGAATTGCTCATAGGAAATAACAAGATCCTCATAAGGGGTTGATCCCAACAAATATTCACTTGTCGTCTGCGTAATAATGGGTAGTGTACCGGTAAAGTTTCGATGCTCGAACCCTTCAATACGTAGACGATCATACTCATGTCCCGATATATATTTGGCTAATGTACTTTTACCTGAACCGTTATGACCTATGATGTTAATCCACTGCCCGCAACATATAGTAACCGTGAACGGCTGCAATAAAATATGTTGATCTAATTTTGATGTGACTGTTAATGCTTCCGCTCTAAATATTATTTCACGAGCTTGAATAATATTATTTTCCCCCTTCACAACATTAATAATTTATGCTAAACTGCTGTTTGTTAACCTAAATAACATAATAATAGGTTTACAATCAATTTGCAACACCATTTGAAAGGTGGACCACTATGAAAGTTGTATCCATGCGCTCGCTCGTCTACATCGCTTTATTCAGTGCGCTCTTTATCGTTTTTACAACATTACAAATTAAGCTATCATTCTCGCCCGTCCCGATTACATTGCAAACATTGGCGTTCGTTCTAGCTGGTATCTTTCTCAAGCCTCGAGCTGCTTTTCTTAGTATTTTTATCGTTATTATATTAGGAGCAATCGGCTTACCTGTATTCGCTGGAAAAAGCGGATTAGCTTATATTTTTGGACCTACTGGCGGATTCATCTTCTATTTCCCTGTTGGCGCTCTTATTATAAGCTATCTGACTCAACTAGGGATGAACTTTAATTTTAACAAACAAACAAAACTATTGTCGATTACATATTTCGCTACTGTATTTATCGTCTTCGGTCTAGTAATGTCTTACGTAATAGGTATTCCCTGGTTTATGGCGGTACTTGATATGAGCTTCACAAAAGCTTTGACGCTAGCATGTTACCCTTATCTATTATTTGATTTCATAAAAATGGCCATTGCTGTAGCAATAGTGATGACGATGAAAAAAGGAATTCAGCATATGCGACTACAGCAATAATAGGGGCTCCGTGAACTAATTGCTGTTACGATCGCCGTTGTCCTCGGATTTTTATGTAGTAGGCATAGCGGTATAAATCCGAGGACA
>DXHF01000476.1 GCA_019113605.1 Candidatus Paenibacillus intestinavium | reverse complement strand
AATTCAACGATGTCAGATCGCATAGATGAATTGGTACAAACAATAAACTGATCAATAAAATCATATGAGAACTTTTCATAAGCCTTTTTACGGTTGATGAGTGTATTATCAAGGTCAAAAATGATAGTATCTCGTTTCATGAGCTCCTCCTTAGTAAAAAAAACGCAGACAACTTATTAAAAGTTGTCTGATTCTCTATATTGTCCCTGTTGTATCATGATATAAAGTTTGGGCACTACTTAACAAATGTATTTGCAACTCGCTGAGATTTAATAAAGTAAGGTATCCATATCGCACAAGTAATTGCAGAACGAATAATATCAGTGATTGTACTACCATCCTCAAGTTCTTGAACTAACGGTATTTGTGCAAGAAGTGCTGCGTCAACTATCCCAACTAATAAACTTGAACCATACAAAATAATCATTAGTTTAGGAAAAATTGATTTTTTGAGATATAAATTAATTAAGGAAAAACAACAAAAGATTAATAAACTTACATTCCAAACGACTTCAAAGATAATAATAGTACTCCACAAAGGATGAAAAATTTCTGAATCTTTGGAAGTTAATTGTAACCAAACTCCAGGATCTAGTGATGGTAAAGAATACTGTACAAGCTGAACAAGTAAACTAATAATCGTAATATATAGTCCTATTTGAACTAAAATCAGCCAGCCTCCTAGACCCGCTAATCCTAGTGCACTATAGTTTATGTTGTTTTCTTGTCTATTAGGTTCCATATCATATTCCCTCTCATGTATCACGTACTTACATACGTTTTAAATGTATTCCGTTATTTGTTTATAGCTGTTTTACGTTTATGAACATACATCCTTATGAAGTAATAAGGTGTGGCAAATATTAGTAATACTCCAACCAATTCTAGTAAATCATCTAGTCCCAATGGTTGATTAACGCCAAATAATATTGACGGACTAGACCAATATGCAATGTGAACCGAGGTGTTAGATTGATTGGGAAAAGCAGTGTCTACAGTTAACACATTAGATAACTCACTAGGAAACTCGCTGGATAGGGTTTGAGTATTCAAGTAACCTTGTAGAACTTGCCAACCAATAATTAACGCCATTAACAATAGGGCGAATATTATGGATTCGATTAATATTCGTTTATTCATTGATTAACCTCCATTCTCTATTCTGCTGTACTAACCAAATCTTGTAATCGGTAATTTCATCTTTCAGCTCGTAAACAGCATCCATATCCATGTAATGTCCTACCGCAGTAATGGGTATTCTAATTTCAAGTTTGTTCGTTACGAGCTTCGAAAAATTAATGAAAAGTCCCTTTTTAGTAGCTTCTAAAAGTATTTTTGAAATATCATTAGGTATAGGTGAAATCTGTTTTCTTGTAATCTTTCTTAACTTAAATATCATAACTTTTGACAAAATCAATTCATAGTCTTGTAGCTGACTTACATAAATTTTATTGAACCAACCATCATCATGTGAATAATATGCAAATCTGCGTTTGGGTATGTCGTTCAATGGTTTTGCGAGATGACCAAAGTAGAGTAGTTCTGCAATTTGAACTGCAGTCAAATTATCGAGATCCTCTTCTTTATTGAAATCTACCCAACAAAAATCACCATATCCGTATACATCATCAGCAATTAACTCATCGATTTCCCGAGATGTTACATATTCAAATCTTGAGTCTAGGTTCAATTGTGCGTTATCAAAATTATGTTTTAGTAGCATTAGATTTTCCGGTCTAGGTTCAACACACAACATAAATTCATAAAATTCTATTCCATATGAGTAAAAGCATTTATTATCGAATTCCCGACCATTTATATAGATTATATCTCTTAGTAGCTGTTTTGTTTTCATAAGGCTACCCCTCACCTCAATACTGATCATATTTAGTGTGAAATCTAGTTGGATTTGAGCAACTATACTTCAATTAAATATACACCATCATTCGTTTTCAAAGTTCCTACTTTCGTGACATCGGCATACAAACCAAATTGTAAATTCATATTTTCGTTAATGAGCTTAAGTAATTTTGTATCTCTTTCTAAAGTATCTGGATCGATCGTAATCATTGCGCAGCGCTCACAAGGATACTTAATCGTAAGTTCACTATTCCCGATCAAAAGCCGCTGACCAATAAGATCAGCTTCATTAATGTCTTCAGCAAGCGTGATTAAGAAGTTCGCTCTGAATCTCCGATGATCAAGTCGTTTGCCATAAAGCTCCTGTAACTTCTCTATTGAATGATTTGTAATAATTAATATACTTGCATCATCAACGCCAAGCAGAGAACTAGACTCTAGTTCAAACTGTTCCATCGATACCGCTGTTTTAGAATATTGCTGAATTTCCTGTAATAGCCGCTCATCCCAGTTATGAAGTTGTCCACTAGGAGACTTTATTGTAAGTGTTAGGTTGTCAGCATCGTTTTCTCCTTCTAATTGGGCGTGATAGCCAATCATTTGCGGAATTTTTCGAGCGGTAATATAACGAGCCCACCCTGTCTTCTCCTTGTCAACAAATGCATAACCCCGATCACCGAGTAAACCATACATAGCTAAGTCTACAGACTGTAACGTTTCGCCTGAAAAGGACTTCACAGGATATCTATTTATTTCAATGAGCTTACCAATTTGAGTTGTATTCATAGTACGTAACTCCTTATATTCTCTCATGATGAACGATAAGTATATGAGCATTTAGCCTATTTGTAGATCACTTCGTAATTTCCATCCATCGATATGAAAGCCACCGGCTTCTTGTAACACAT
>DXHF01000001.1 GCA_019113605.1 Candidatus Paenibacillus intestinavium | reverse complement strand
GTTCATTCGCTTCGTACCTTGCATAACGATATCAATCGTAGGTTCATGCTCTACTTTGGCAAAAATCTCGATTTGTATAGGTTCACTGCGTTTGCGTAGGAAGTATTGAACTTTATCGACATATCCAAGCTGCGACATGCGCTGGTCCGTAATGATAATAATGCGATGTATATCAGGCATTTTTGTTAAATACTGTGTCGCGCCAGCTGAAAAATAAAGCTTCGGTGGAATTTTGAACCATTGCATATCGACATTGCGATTAGATACTTGCTTAAGATGAAGGAGCTCCATGTTGATTCGTTGATGATTAGTTGATGATTGGTAGCCAAATGATGCGAATGGTAACTGCTCACGCTCTTGATTATTCATCGCCGCTTGAATGGATGGTGCGTTAACGATGACGCGATTGCTTAATAATTGTTGGCTGAACTTCTCAATAATTGACTCATTGTGACTATGAATAATCGCTGAATGCTTCCCGTGACCTAGCGCTATAAGCTGCTGGGCGAGTGTTATGGCCATATCGGCATCTTCTACAATGTAGAGTGCAAGAATCGGACAAGCCTTTACTGCTGAGAAGGGAAAGGCTGCACCAACCTGATCTTGTGGAACAATTAATAGCTTTGTATCCTCAGGTATAACTAGCTCAATCTCCTGGGCGATATGAAGCGCTGATTTGCCAATATAATTAGCTTGGAGATTACCTTGTTCATTGAAAATATGGTTCATTAGCGTATTGCTTTCCTCTTCGTTAAGGAAGTAACAGCCTAACACGTTCATCATTCGTACGACTTGATTATAAATTTGACGATCGACGAGCACTGCTTGTTCTGAAGTAAACATCATGCTATTGTCGAAATTTTTAGACAATATTAGATCTGTAATTGCCTGTTTCAAATCTGCTGTCCGTTCAATATAGCAAGGAACGTTTCCATAAGAAACACTTAATGTCGACTTCCCTAGTTGTTTGGCAGCCTGCAGTAATTCGTTATCTCCATTAGAAATGACTAAGGCTACATTCTCATGAGACATAAGCGCTTGTGTTGCTGCATGAGTAGAATAATCCACCCATTGAATACAGAAGGCCGGTGCACCTGAAAGAATAGCTGCATCTCGAACACTTTGCACGGCTTCAATGCCACAACGCGTCACTTCTTTTTGAAATACAAAAATAATTGGATTACGTGTTTTAACCGCTACTAAACATTGAAATAATGTAGTTGCAACAGGTGAAACTTCTGTAATTAACGAAACAAGGGTGCCGATCGGTTCAGCAATGACTTTGTATTGCTCATATGGATTATTTTCAATTTCTCCAACTGTTTTCATATATTTCAATTGATGATATATGCTTTCCGTGGCATTCATATTTTTCATAATTTTATCTTCGAATACACCACGTTTTGTCTCGTCCAGCTCAAGTTTTGCCAGTTCCATATGGCGGCCAATTCCTGCAAGCGCCATATGCTGAACAATCTCGTCGATTTGTTCCTGGTTCATCGTGCTAAATTGCTCTGCGGCTATAGCTGCACGTTCAATACTTAGCTGAATATGATGATCATCTTTATTGAAATGTTGGAGCTTCGACTCATGTAATGCCATAGCTTATCACTCCTTAACCTGTTCATACTTTTATGACGATGATTATAACTCCATTGTAGAGTAGATGCGGTTAAAACGATGTGCTAAATATCACAAAGTTTTTGAGGAATCATTACGATAGTGTAGCTAGATTAGTTGGAGTGTAGAAAGTAGTAAGATAGCTGGGGGAGAAAAGTAGCGAAGGAGCGGTGACAACCGGAATAAGAGTAGGGTCGTCCGCAAAAGTAACAAATGAGGCTCGTGGACAGTAAAACTGGAGCCCCTGGAGCATAAAAGTAACAAATGCTCCACGTAGACAGTAAAACTGGAGCCTGTATCCAATAAATCATCAATAGGGCTACTAGAATGTCGAAATGGTATCGACTTTCCAAGTAGCCCTTTCTTTTCTTATAGTCGGCATATTTCTTTCGGACAAGTAGGACATATCGGACACCCTGCCATATCCTTCAGAGCATCAAGATTAGTTACTTTCAAGTAGCCGGTACTTTCACTGCATATGATCCCATCTCTTTTCATGGTTGCAAGCAAGCGATTAATACCTTCCCTTGTAGTACCTACTAATTCTGCAAGCTCATTGTTCGTTAATTTAATATCAATATGAATGTGCTGATTGGCTTGCGTCTCGCCAAAGCTGTTGCATAGACGGATAAGTGTAGATGCAAGCGCACCATTTTTTCCACCCATTAGTAGATCACGTAGCTTAGATTCTGTTTTGCGTTGGATAAGACCCATCCACATCGCATATCGATAAGCAAAATCTCCGTATTTGACCATTAGCATTTCAAGCTGCAATCTAGGAATAATCCCTACTTCTACTTTGTCTATCGTTTCTGCAGTATAACGATGGGTAGTATCCCAAGCATCAATGTCGGCAATCATATCATCAGGTTGTAAAATAGATAGTAGAAGATCTTTGCCGTCCGAAGCAGATTTGCGCAGCTTAACGCGACCTTTCAAAATCCAATACACTGCATTCGCATCATCGCCTTCCCAGAATAGGTGCGTGCCAGCAGAGTATTTTTTGGTATGCATGACTGAAGCAAGAAGGTCGAGTTGTTCATCTGTAAACACAGTGCTTAGAGAACCTGGTCTATAATTGTTATTCGGTCTTTTCACTTTAGTTGTTTCTGTATCGTAATAAATACTCATCTAAGCCTCATCCTTTCTGGTGTGGTTTCTATATTTATACTATACGTTGTTATGACAATACTTAATATCGGGGAATGCCCTACATCGGTTTAAGGTATCTCCCTAACATACACTTGACCTATTGCCTGTTATGATAAGTTAAACTAGTCGGAAAGGAGCAGCTATATGACTCCAACTCAAATTTTTGTAGAAGAAAAGCTACAACAATTGTTAAAGCGTACAAAAAGCGATCTAACAGCTATTGGAGTTTTAGATCGTGCAACTAGAAAGCTCCACTGGTATCCCGTGTATGGTAGTGTAAGCAATCGCACTCAGCGAATTCGACAGCAGATCAATCACGGTCTGACAGGCGAAGTATTGCGTACAGGAAGCTTCTTACAATCCCGAGCAGCCAAGCATGAAATCTTTGACTTGGGTGAATCGATTATGCTGACAGAGAAACTGCTCCATGTAGCAGTATGGCCGATTACATTAGAACAGCATCAAATTAATGGTGCTATATTAATAGGTAAACGTTATGAAGGCAATTATGATGCTCAGCAAGTTGAAGCTGGAGCAAAGGTTGTGCATGAACTTTCCGATTATTGCGCCCAATATATAGATAACAATCATTATTAAGCCTAATCCCTAACATTCCCTTCTAGAATTTCACGGAATTCTTACATTTTGCTGTAAACATTTATGTTTACCGTTATAATAAATGTAGATAATGACGTGATGAAAGGGTTGTATAGATGATTAGGCTTCTTATATGTGATGATCACGCAGTTGTTCGATCAGGTCTATCGATGCTATTACATGGTCGTTATGACATAGAAGTTGTAGGTGAAGCTTCAGAGGGTGATGAGGCCATTGCACTAGCAAGTAAGCTTCTGCCTAATGTTGTACTAATGGATCTCAGTATGCCGCATGGCAAGGATGGAATGACAGCGTCTGCTGAGTTGAAAAAGCTGCTGCCACAAGTCAATATTCTTATACTTACGATGCACGATGATGAGCAATATTTGTTCCAAGCGATTAAGGTTGGGGCGTCCGGATATATATTGAAAAATGCACCTCATGATGAGCTTGTAGGTGCGATTCAAGCGGTTGCGAAAGGTGAAGCTTATCTCTATCCTTCTGCAACGAAGAAGTTAATGAGCGAATTTATGAATCGGAAAAGTATTGAACCAGCCGACGATACAGCTTACATGAGTCTTTCAGAACGTGAGAAGGAAGTATTGGGCTGGCTAGCAAAAGGATATGCGAATAAAGAGATTGCCCAAAATTTATTTATAAGTGTAAAAACGGTTGAAGCTCATAAAAGTAATATTATGGAGAAGCTTAGCTTGAAAACTAGACCTGAGTTGATTAAATTCGCTTTGCAAAAGGGGCTGCTGCAATTTGATGAAGATGAACAATAGTCGAACTCGTCGACAGTACTATGAAAAAACTGATGTTCTACTGTCCCGTTTGGAAGAAGTAATGGAAGATAATGAATTGTTTGAACGGACGAAGAAATCGTTAGAAGAGTTAATTGATGTGCAGTTTGCATTAGGTGTATCTTCGATCGTCGCAATTACTGACGTGCGCGGTAAAATTCAATATATTAATGATAAATTCGTAGAAATATCACAATATTCGGAAGCGGAGCTGATCGGGCAGGACCATCGAATCATTAATTCGGGTCACCATCCTAAAGCTTTTTTCAAGGAGCTATGGAGTACGATTTCTCGTGGTGAGGTTTGGACTGGTGAGATCAAAAACCGTGCAAAGGA
>DXHF01000475.1 GCA_019113605.1 Candidatus Paenibacillus intestinavium | reverse complement strand
TTATTAACATCTTACTTGTGAATCTTCACATTATCGATGAGCCGATTCTTTGGCTTGGTGAAGGTAAATACTTTTGGGGAATTGTTGGATTGACCAATGTCTGGAAGGAAGTTGGCTGGAATACAATTATTTACTTAGCAGCTATTGCATCCGTCGACCCATCCCTATATGAAGCAGCAGAAATAGACGGCGCAGGGCGCTATCGCAAAATATGGAACGTCACGTTACCCGGCATCAGGTCAATTATTGTCATTCTCCTGATCATGAACGTCGGCTGGATGCTGAATGGCGGGGGCTTTGACATACAATACTTCTTGGGCAACGGACAAGTGATCGACTGGTCAGAGACGATCGATATATTCGTTCTCAAGTACGGGCTCAAAATCGGGAACTACTCTCTCGGTGTAGCGGCTGGTATATTCAAAACGGTCGTCAGTATTATATTACTTTACTGCGCAAATTTAATCGCCACGCGTCTTGGCGAAGAGCGAATTATATAAGGGGGGCTCCGCATGCAAACAACGATCAAAAAATTTAAAACGGAGCCATTTCTGTTTTATACGTTTAATGTAATATTTATGTTGTTCGTCGCTGTTGTCACGTTATATCCGTTCCTTAATACGTTGGCAGTCTCGTTTAATGCGGGTCTGGACACGACGCGCGGCGGCATTTACGTTTGGCCACGGGAATGGACTATTAAGAACTATCAAGCTGTATTCGCGTCTGGAAAAGTGTACGATGCCTTCTGGGTCTCCGTTGCTCGGACCGTGATTGGTACGTTGGTTAGCGTCTTTCTGACCGCCATGCTGGCGTATACGATTAGCCGCAAGGAGTATATATTCCGCAAACCAATTACATTAATATTTGTTCTTACAATGTATTTCGGCGCTGGACTCATTCCTTCGTATTTTTTGATCAAGGATCTGCACTTACTAAATTCATTTTGGGTTTATATTTTGTTCCCTGGAGCTGGTGCTGGGATGATTAGTGCATTTAACCTACTTGTCGTTCGAACGTATATTTACACGTTACCAGAGAGCTTGATTGAATCGGCGAAGATAGACGGAGCGACCGACTTCCGCACATTCTTCAGTATCATTATGCCGCTTTGTACGCCAGTGCTTGCTACGATTGCGTTGTTTACAGCGGTTGGTCAATGGAATACGTGGTTCGATACATTTATCTTTGCATCGTCTAGACAGGAATTAAGTACCCTTCAATTCGAGCTGATGAGATTAATGTCATCAACGGTGAATTCTAATGCCAATCCGAACATTTCGTCGACAGCTGCGAAGGATACGGCAACGATGATTACACCATTGTCAATCCGAGCTGCGATTACGATGGTAGCATCTGTGCCGATTCTTATCGTATATCCATTTTTACAACGGCACTTTGTTTCGGGTATGCAGCTTGGTAGTGTAAAAGAGTAATGTCATTGCCCAGTTGATGGCTGGGTGTATACTTTCTTATAGAACAGCCTCCTTTTTCATAAAAAGGGGGCTGTTTTATGCTTTAACAGAAAGCAGAGCAGAAGTGTTAAGCTCTTGCAGCTGAAAATGTAACTTTTTATTTTAATAATGATACTTTAAGTGATACATAGAAAGTTTATGTTCAATATTGTAGAGGAAGATTATGGTGCTATCGAATATGCGGGAAACAATAAGAACGATGCTACTTTGCAGAGTTGAAAGTGCTAGTAAATTAAAGGGCATGCTACTAAAATAGAGCTTAGCATTGATTGAACTAACGGTTATGATAGTTAAACGTTAACGGGCAGTAGACAATCGAAGGGAGAGTACAAATGAATAGAGGGATTCAGTTAGAAATACCGAACAATTGGGGTAGCCATCTTGGAGACATACTCTTGCCTTTCAACATAAGTCACTTCGATTGGTATATTGGTGGAGAAGAAGCATATCAGGACACTGGTGGAGGCAATTTTGCCCCCTTGTTCCAAGGTGAGATATATGGAATGAAAGGGCATGACCTCAGCGAGATTCTGGAATTAAGCAGATATTATATAATTTTTGCAAATTTCAAGGCATATCCAATCGGTGAATTCATTGAAGACGTACTCACCTATGAAGAATTCTTAAAAAGCCATTGTCAGTTGGTTTTGTTAGTAATCGATTCCTCATATGTCACGGTTTATTGTAAAGACAACAAAATACTAGATGATTTATATATGAATGCCATTAGTAAAGGCTTTGAGAAAGTTGATTATATTACCGACGAAAATGATTTCAGAACAAGGCTATCTGTATGGTAAGTGTATACGTTCTATTGAACAAACGTTGGCCAGTAGGGGCATCGAGCTATAGCAATATGATACATACTTAATCACGATTATAGTCATTTAAGCTAAAGGAGAAATGATTATTAAGATAGAATTGATAGAGTAATTAAATTCATAGAGGAAAATAGTAATAAAAAACTCAGTCTGAAATATTCCGACTAAAAATAAAATATGGAGCGGTGACGGAATGAATAATGAAGCGATTTTTGAGCAGTTTCCTAATCTGAAATTAGATGATTTCATCTAGAAGAAGATCGAAGATCAACACCTTGATGAAGTTTTTGAAATCTATAATAATGACAA
>DXHF01000474.1 GCA_019113605.1 Candidatus Paenibacillus intestinavium | reverse complement strand
TTTGCGGCGGTAGGCGGTATTGGCATAAATGCTGCACGTAACATTGCAGCAGCAAAGGATGATGGGGAGTACTTATCTATTGAAGATTTCCAGATGAGAACAAAGGCTTCTAAGACAATTATCGAGCTATTAACTACGATGGGGTGTTTCCGTGGGATGCCAGAATCAAACCAACTTTCTCTGTTTTAGAGGAAGTTCAAAACATTCACTTGTGATCACGATGGTTTACTTCGTAGCTTAGTCGGCGGCGAAGCTGCCATTCATCGGAAGCCTGTGTTGCTCGTGTACCACTAACGTACACTCCGCTACTCATTTCCTAGCTTCATGTCATCTTCTTGACCTTTCATTGGAAAAGAAGAGGTAGGTCAAGACTGTGAATATTGCTTATTAAGTATGAACTTTGTATAATACTTTTAATTGTAGAGGAGGTTACATGTATGTCTAATACGAAGTTAAGGAAATTGACAGCTGATGATTTTGAGCAAAGCACTCAATTATCTTCCTATTCCTTTCAATATCCGTTATCCCCTGAGCAGTTTGAGGAGCGCAGAACGCGGTTTATTCATGACTCTGAAGATCGATATGGCATATTTCTAGAAGATGAACTATGCGCTCAAGCAACTTTATTGCATTTAAACGTATATATTGGTGGAAAGTTAATGAAAATGGGCGGCTTGGCCGGAGTTTGTACTGCTCCTGAACAGAGAAGAAACGGCAATGTTGCTACAATTATTGAAAAGTTATTGCAAGAAATGCGCAATAATGGTGAAGTTATTTCTATGTTACATCCCTTTTCTTTTGCCTTTTATCGTAAATATGGCTGGGAGACGTATATAGAGTATAAACGATATGAAATGGCTTCTGAGCATCTTACTTCGATTTTGAAAAAAGAACGTCCACGTGTACGTATAGGAAAAGTAAGTAGAGTACACAATTATGAAGAACTGCTATTTGTATATGAGCGTTATGCCTCGATGTATCATGGTATGCTACAGCGTAATCTAGATTGGTGGACCAACAGAATTGCAAGTCGTAAATCTGGGCATATCGCAATTTATCGCTCTGCTGAGGGAAATGCAGAAGGGTATATTCTTTATAATATTACAAGTAATGTGATGACAATTCATGAGCTAGTTGCTATTACGGCAAATGCTGAAAATGAATTATGGTATTTTATCGCTCAGCATGATTCTATGCTGGATATTGTTAAATGGACCGCACCGAGTGATGACACATTTACCTATCGTATAGATAATCCTCGTATTAAGCAGGAAATTATCCCATATTTCATGGCTCGAATTGTTGATATTGAACCATTTATTCATCAATATCCATTCGCGATAGCTACTCAGAGTGATACATTGACCATTAAGATTGAAGATTGTTATGCAGACTGGAATGAAGGTCTCTACAAACTTGTAATTGCTGCGGATGGAGCTGCGAGTATTGAACGAATCGTTGATACAAACGTTCAGGAACCAGATATAAAACTGGAAATTGGAGCTTTAACGTCCACTTTATTGAATTATCAAAAATTAGAAGACCTTCGGAAATTCGGGCGTGTAACGGGTAATGGGGAAGCTATCAATCGCTTACAAAAACGTATATCCGAACAAACTTCTTATTTATCTGATTTTTTCTAATAGATTGATGATTTCGTCAATTCAAAATGAATCATTTGTTGAGTTTTAGACCTTTTGTATTGCATTGACACCCATTATATCAAGTGATATCATTGCAATAATATACATGAGAGAGACATAAAAAATAAGGGAGGAACATACTCGTGTGGGAAAATAAATTCGCTAAAGAAGGCTTAACGTTTGACGACGTATTGCTTGTTCCGCGCAAATCGGAAATACTACCAAGAGCTGTTAATGTATCGGTTCGTCTAAGCGATACTGTGAAACTTAATATTCCTTTGATTAGTGCAGGAATGGATACCGTAACGGAGTCTGCTTTGGCGATTGCAATCGCTCGTGAGGGTGGAATCGGTATTATTCATAAAAACATGACAGTTGCTCAACAAGCTGAAGAAGTTGATCGTGTTAAACGTTCGGAAAGTGGAGTTATTACGAATCCATTCTCATTAACACCTGATCATCACGTATATGATGCGGAAGAGTTGATGGGCAAATATCGTATTTCTGGTGTGCCTATCGTAGATGAAAACAAAAAACTTGTTGGTATCTTAACAAATCGTGATTTGCGTTTTGTACATGACTTCTCTATTAAAATTAAAGAAGTTATGACTCACGAAGAATTAGTTACTGCACCTGTTGGAACTACTCTGCAAGATGCAGAAGGAATTCTTCAACAACACAAAATTGAGAAGCTTCCACTTGTTGATGAAAATAACATGTTGAAGGGTCTTATTACAATTAAAGATATTGAAAAGGCTATTCAATTCCCTAACGCTGCCAAAGATAGCCAAGGTCGTCTACTATGTGGAGCGGCAATTGGTATTTCTAAAGATACAGAAGAACGTGCTGCAGCACTTGTTGCTTCTGGTGTAGATGTGCTTGTCGTTGACTCTGCACATGGACATCATATTAATATTGCTAATGCCGTAAGACAACTTAGAGCAGATTATCCTACGCTAACTATTATCGCGGGTAACGTTGCTACAGGTGAAGCAACTCGTGACCTAATCGAAGCTGGTGCATCTGTAATTAAAGTAGGTATTGGTCCTGGTTCAATCTGTACAACACGTATTATTGCAGGTATCGGAGTTCCACAAATTACGGCAATTTACGATTGTGCTGCTGTTGCTCGTGAATATGGCGTACCAATTATCGCTGATGGTGGTATCAAATATTCTGGAGATATTACGAAAGCAATTGCTGCTGGTGCAAATTGTATTATGATCGGTAGCTTGTTCGCAGGAACTGCTGAAAGCCCAGGCGAAACTGAAATTTTCCAAGGTCGTAGCTATAAAGTGTATCGCGGTATGGGATCACTTGGAGCAATGAAGGAAGGGTCGAAAGATCGCTATTTCCAAGAAAATGAAAACAAACTTGTTCCTGAAGGTATTGAAGGCCGTGTAGCATTCAAAGGACCTTTAGCAGATACGGTACATCAATTACTTGGTGGATTACGTTCTGGTATGGGATATTGCGGTACATCTACATTGGACGAGCTTCGTGACGATACACAATTTATTCGCATTACTGGTGCTGGATTACGTGAAAGCCATCCACATGATGTGCAGATTACGAAAGAAGCTCCAAACTACTCGCTATAAGGGGGTAGTTTAAAAACCAGACTTTGATAACGATGAGTGTGCTAACGTAACATATTCGACATCGCATTTGAAGAGAACTTGTATAATATAAATGTGAATTATAAACCAGAGACTACTTATCAACTACGATATATAGTCTCTGGTTTTTTTACGTTCATTGTTAATTCGACCCTATTCCGCAAAAAGTTTAACTCAGTAGTGAAATTATGATACAATAATTGAGGATAAATCAATGAGAAGAGGGGAATTTAGGTGTTAAAGAAAATGGGGAAAATTCGATTACTATCGATTATAATACTTTGTACTTTACTTTGTATTTCGTCGCTTACAGTTGGTGGACAACAAGTAGGGGCTGTCGGTTATAATGATCGACCAAGTACAGATAATTCACTAGGTTTACAAGTGAAATCTGCCATGTTAATTGAATTTGAAACCGGACAAGTGATGTATGAAGTTAATCCCGACGAGGCATTACCGATTGCTAGCATGACTAAACTTATGACGGAATATATCGTAATGAAGGAAATCGAGAATGGTCGATTGAACTGGGACCAGATCATCACTGTAACACCTGAGGCGGCAGATACTCATCCTTCAGAATCACAAATTTATTTGGCTACTGGTGATCAACATACTGTTGAAGAATTATATATTGCAATGGCAATAGGTTCTGCCAATGATGCGACAAAAGCATTGGCAATTGCAGTTGAAGGCAGTATCCAAGGTTTTATTGATCGTATGAATGAAACAGCAGATCAACTTGGACTTACTTCTGCAGTATTTACAAGTGTGACTGGTCTTGAAGACACAACGACGATGTCCGCTCGTGATGTTGTTACATTAGCGCGTACGATTTTATTAGAAAGTCCTGATTTCTTGAAGTATTCAGGTATGCAGGAATATAAATTCCGTGAACGCGATGCTGATCCAATTATTAACCTGAACTATATGCTTGGTCTAAACGTAAATAAATCTGGTTTGAAGAGTCTAGCGTATGAAGGCGTTGACGGATTGAAAACAGGTTTTATTAGTGCAGCAGGCTATAACTTTACAGGTACAGTACAACGTGAGGGAGTACGTTATATTAGTGTTGTAATGGATACTCGTTCTAAAAATGCCCGTTTCCAAGAAACAGCTTCACTATACAACTATGCATTTGCAACCTTTGAAAAGAAAACTATTATCGCGCCGAAAAGTGTTGTAGAAGGCTACGAAAAGGTTAAAATAAAAAAAGGTGTGGAGAAAACTATTCCAGTTGTAACCGCATCTGATATTACAGTTCTAACGAATAAAGGTACAGAAGCGACGGTTGAACTAGTCAATGCCGACATTATGACGGAAGATCAGCTTGTTGCACCGATTGCTGCTGGTACTAAAGTAGGTACATTAAATTACAAATTTATCGATCCAGCGGGTAAAGAACTACAATATAGTGTAGATCTGCTTACTTCAGCAGAAGCAGAAAAAGCATCTTGGTTCAAATTGTTTTTCCGTGGAATAGGTAATTTCTTCTCTGATCTATTCGATAGTATTATGAATATCTTTTAATCCGAGTTAATTACAGGGAAATAAGTACTTGCCTTAAGTGCGTGCATTACTGTACAATCAAAGCTTAGAGTAATAGCGGTTATTATAATTCAGATGAATGAATATAGGAGGAATATTTACTATGGAAACAGGTACTTTTCGAGTGAAAAGTGGTATGGCGGAAATGCAAAAAGGTGGCGTCATTATGGACGTTATGAACGCTGAACAAGCTAAAATTGCTGAAGCAGCAGGTGCAACAGCGGTTATGGCATTAGAACGCGTTCCTTCTGAGATTCGTGCTGCTGGCGGCGTTGCTCGTATGGCTGACCCGACTATTGTTGAACAAGTAATGAGTGTTGTATCCATTCCAGTAATGGCAAAAGCTCGTATTGGCCATATTGTGGAAGCAAGAATTCTAGAATCTATGGGTGTTGACTACATCGATGAGAGTGAAGTTCTTACTCCTGCTGATGAAGTTTTCCATATTAGCAAGCATGAATATACTGTTCCATTCGTATGCGGAGCTAAAGATCTTGGCGAAGCACTTCGTCGTATTCAAGAGGGTGCGGCAATGTTACGTACGAAAGGTGAACCAGGAACAGGAAACATCGTTGAAGCGGTACGTCATCTTCGTCTAATTAACGGCCAAATCCGTAAAATACAAGCTCTATCTAAGGACGAGCTATATAATGAAGCAAAAGTTCTAGGTGTTCCTTATGAATTACTTCTAGGTGTACATGTAAGTGGTAAGCTTCCAGTTGTTAACTTTGCTGCAGGTGGTGTAGCTACTCCAGCTGATGCTGCATTAATGATGGAGCTTGGTGCTGATGGCGTATTTGTAGGATCTGGTATTTTCACATCAGAAAACCCTGAGAAATTCGCTCGTGCCATCGTTGAAGCTACAACTCATTACCAAGATTATAAATTAATCGCTGAAGTTTCCAAAAACCTTGGAGCGCCGATGAAAGGTATTGAAATTTCCAAGCTTCATGCATCAGAGCGTATGCAAGATCGTGGAATCTAATATAGAAAAGCCCTAAGAGCCGATTTGACCTAGTATTAGGTTAGGTCGGCCTTTCCGAAACAGGGAGGAAATTGGATATGAAAATTGGAGTGTTAGCACTTCAAGGTGCTGTTGCTGAGCATATGCGCAGTCTTGAGGCAGCCGGCGCCGAGGCTATAGCGGTTAAACGCGTTGAGCAGCTTGCAGAAATAGAGGGTATTGTCATTCCTGGCGGTGAAAGTACAACGATCGGGAAATTAATGCGTCATTATGGTTTTATTGATGCATTACGTCAATTTCATAGTGACGGCAAGCCGTTATTCGGAACTTGTGCAGGGTTAATCGTGCTTGCAGATCGAATTGAAGGACAAGCAGATGCACATCTTCAGCTGATGGATATGACAGTAGCTCGTAATGCCTTTGGCAGACAACAAGAAAGCTTTGAAACACAATTACCTATAAAAGGGATTGATGAGCCGATTACGGCAGTATTTATTAGAGCACCTTTAATTACACAAGTGGGGGCGGAGGTTGAAGTGCTATCGGTATATAATGGGGAGATTGTTACAGCTAGAGAAGGTAATCTTCTGGCTTGTTCCTTCCACCCAGAGTTGACGGAAGACTATCGCCTGCACGCTTACTTTGTTGAAATGGTGAAAGAAGCTCAATCTATTGATGTATAAATTATGTTAGAACCATAGCGTGAGCTATGGTTCTTTAAAAGAGAGGAGCTTACCGCTCGTGCTTGATGTTAAATTACTTCGTTCAGATTATGCAAAGGTTGAACAAGCATTGCTGAATCGTAACGCTTCAACTGATTTAATTGTACAATTTCCAGCGCTTGATCAAAAGCGCCGTGAATTGATCCAAGATACCGAAACTTTGAAAAACAGACGTAATACCGTATCACAAGATGTTGCCAAAATTAAAAAAAGTGGCGGAGATGCGCAAAGCTTAATTGTAGAAATGCGTGAAGTGGGCGACCGTATTAGGGAACTTGATGATGAGCTTCGAATTATTGATGCACAAGTTAATGATCTCTTATTAGCTATTCCGAATATGCCTAATGCATCTGTTCCTATCGGATCATCAGAAGATGACAATATTGAAATTCGTCGTATAGGTGAACCTAAATCATTCCCTTACGAGCCGAAAGCGCATTATGATCTTGCAGCTGACCTGGCAATTCTTGATTTTGAGCGTGCAGCAAAAGTAACAGGTTCTCGCTTTGTGTTTTATCGCGGTCTAGGAGCTCGTCTAGAGCGTGCGCTAATGAACTTTATGATGGATCTTCACAGTGATCAGCATGGATATGAAGAGATCCTACCCCCTTACATCGTTAATCGTGATAGCTTGATCGGTACTAGTCAGCTTCCTAAGTTCGAAGAGGATCTGTTCAAAATTGTTGATACGGATTATTATCTTATTCCAACGGCAGAAGTACCAGTTACAAATATATATCGTGATGAAATACTGGATGCACAAGCCTTTCCTGCTAAGTTCGTTGCATTCAGTGCTTGTTTCCGCTCTGAAGCAGGATCAGCAGGTCGTGATACACGAGGGTTAATTCGTCAGCATCAATTCAACAAAATTGAGCTAGTAAAACTTGTTAAGCCAGAAGATTCTTATGCAGAGCTAGAAAGCTTGTTACAAGACGCTGAGAAGGTGCTACAGCTATTAGACTTACCGTACCGAGTAGTAACACTATGTACAGGCGATATGGGCTTTGCTTCGGCTAAGACATATGATATCGAGGTTTGGATTCCGAGTGCGAATACGTACCGTGAAATCTCTTCTTGTTCTAACTTTGAGGATTTCCAAGCACGTCGCGCAAGTATTAAGTATCGTCCTGAGCCGAAAAGCAAAGCGGAGTTCGTTCACACATTGAATGGATCTGGCCTTGCAGTCGGTCGTACAGTAGCTGCAATACTTGAAAATTACCAGCAGGAAGACGGTTCTATCGTCATTCCCGAAGTACTTCGTCCTTATATGGGTGGCGCAGAAAAAATTTCGTTGAAATAAATTTAAAAAAATTAAAAAGGGGGTTGCAACCCCCTTACTACCTGTGATACAATATGTCTTGTCAGCAAATTAAATGTTTCTTGGAGAGGTACCGAAGTGGTCATAACGGGGCGGTCTTGAAAACCGTTAGAGCGCAAGCTCACAAGGGTTCGAATCCCTTCCTCTCCTCCATACTTACACAACACGCTCAAGCGCATAGCTTGGGCGTTTTTTTATTTTATAGAATAATGCAACCATCATATTATGATGGTTGCATTATTGGTGATGCTTATATGTTTGGCTGGTGGCAACTAGGTAGCAGTGAACTACTACGATAAGTTAATTAGGCGTCTATACGCTTCGATAGGGTTGATATTTGCTGGTGGCAGAAATGTACGCATATAACAATATAACACGCTCAAGTGAGTCGCTTGAGCGTGTTATATGAGGAATGTATGTAGGGTGTTATTTGATAAATCGAATTGTGAGTGGATAACGGTAAAATTCGCCGTTGTTAGCTTTTGTTGCAGCGATAATAGAACAAACAATCCATACAATACCTACAGCAATTGAAGTAAGGAATCCAATAAAAATAAGCATTAGAATAGCTGAACCAATAAAGTAGATCATCATGCTAATATTAAAATTAACGGCTTCTTTGCCTTGTTGATCCACGAAATAGGATTGATCCTTTTTGATTAACCAAATAATTAATGGCCCAAGAATAGTTCCGAATGGTATTATAAATCCTGAAAACGTAGTGATATGAGCTAACATACCCCACATACGTTCATCTTTTATATTCATTTTTTCACCTCCTAGAACTTTTTAGGGACTACTTGTAATAACTAATTGCTCATGAAAAGTTACTTTGAAAGCATCTACTACAAATTATATGCGACGGTATAACTTTCATAACTAGTCTAATCATTATTATAATCAAGTAATGTTATTTAGAATATAGCGAAAAATGTAGAAAATTGTGACTTTTATTAGTATATAGTCGAAATTAGAAGATTTAATGTAATAGAAGCTGAAAAAGTCGCACTACTTACGACTAATTTGCGACTTTATTTGAAGAAATTGCTCTGATATTCAGATACAGGAACTGGAAACCAATATAGGACTTATTAAGGATTGTATTTATTGGGAATAAAGAGATATAATTTGAGATATTATCACAACTATTGTCGTTAAATAACTTTATTTTGGAATAGTACATCGACATTTTATAACAAACAAAGTCTGGCAATATCGTTATAATAGGCGTACAAGCTATTAAAATACAAAAATAAGGAGTGTGACGAAGCGAACCATGGACAAAAACCAATTAATGATGCAGTTACAGTCGCTTCGACACAAGTTATATGAAGTTGCTGAAGCAAAGGGGAGTTTTACTGATCCAGATGTTATAGCAATTAGTGAAGAAGCTGATCAGCTCATCGTTGCATTACAATATATGAAACGTAATCAAGAGTATGTCCACCAGCAACATATTAACAACTGAACAATAATGTGAGCCAATTATAGAGGTTCGACTTTACGTCGTAATCTTAATTGCTTGAAAAATGTTTTTAATAATGTAGCGCACTCTGTTTGAAGAACACCGCTAGTGAGCTCCGTTTCGTGGTTGAAACGGGGCTCTTGTAGTAAGTTCATCAACGTCCCCGCACAGCCAGCTTTATGGTCGCTTGTACCATAGACGACTCTTGTAACGCGAGATTGAACAATAGCTCCTGCGCACATTGGGCAAGGTTCCAACGTTACATAGAGCGTACATTTTAGTAGTCTCCAAGCGTTGAGATGCTGACTAGCCTGTTTAATTGCTATTATTTCTGCATGAGCGGTAGGGTCATGTAATGTCTCCCTTAGATTATGGCCTCTCCCGATAATGACACCATCTTCCACGATGACAGCACCTATAGGGACTTCGCCTAGCTGCTGCGCCTTCTGAGCTTCAGCAATAGCTTCTTGCATCCAACGTTCATCTTCATGAATATACATAGCGATCTCCTTTATCTACAGAAAAATGGATTTATACATCGAACAAACATTCTTTTGTTAACAGACTGTGCATAACATTGTTGATAAAATTATTATATCCACATATTTATTCACAAATAATCCACTTAAACATAACAAAAATGTGGACTATGTTGATGAATTGTGGATAAGTATATGATGTAAGGATGTGAAATGGGTGTCGATCAAGTATAAGTTAAGTATTACTATAGCAGTAATGTTAGCTATTGTAATTGCAATTTTTCATTATGTGTGGGGCTATAATGAGCAATCCAAAAATTATAATTTACTCGATCGTTTCAGCTTTACTTTATCAGAGCAAATTCATGAGAGGATAGAGCTTGAGTCGCTGACGGCTCAGCAAGATCTTCAAAACATGTTTCAATTGCTCAGTATAGGTAAACCTTATCTATTAGACATTGTATATTACAATACAACGAATAAAGAAATTGTATATTCGGCTAATCAGTATGCCAATGCCGACATTATTATATCTAATGTAGAATACAATTCCAATTATTTATATCAGTTTTCCGATTTGTCTGCGAAGTCAGGGAATTATTATGTAAGTGAATATCGCAACGATGCAGCAAGTGAATTTAGAATAATTACACTGTATAATAAAGATATTTATAACGATTTATATGGCAATGATAATTCGTTTTTTTATGCAATACTAATATATTTAGTGTTTTTCTCCAGCATCGTTAGCTATTGGTTTATTGGGCGAATGCTTCAACCACTGAAAGATATATTGTGGAAGGTTAATGAAGTCAGTTCCGTCCGCTTTCATC
>DXHF01000473.1 GCA_019113605.1 Candidatus Paenibacillus intestinavium | reverse complement strand
TAATAGTGATCAAATATTAATCATTATTGATCAGACAGAGAAACCGATTGAAGGCAATAGCTTTGATTTTTCCGTGCAAAAGCGACCAGAGGGTTATATGCTAACTTCAATGAAATGGAGTTCAGCATCATCCGAAGTAGTTAATACACTACAAGAAGCAATCGAGCATGGCGGCAATGGTGAAGATGGTTTCTATATTAGTGGAAATGGTCAATTTATGGGGTTCTTCTATGATGATTCGCTGAAAGGCGAAGAGGGAACAGTTTCCTTCACCTTTACGAATGAGGCTGGTCAATCATTGACATGGGAAAAAGTGATTACACTGTATTAAGAAAAGTTGAACATTTACCCTTACACATGATACATTCAAGAAGTGTATTATATATGATTTTAATAGTAGGGGGAAGTTAGATGACAGACAAACAAAAAGTAGTGATGTTTCAAGGTGATTCTATTACTGACGGTGGTCGTCCAAAAGAATCGGAAGGGCATGGGACGAGCTATCCTTATCTCATTGCTAGTCGTGTAGGTGCTGATCTAGCCAATCAATCGCCTACTTTCTATAATCGCGGGATCTCAGGTAATCGGGTATCTGATATGAATGCACGTTGGAATGAAGATACATTTTATTATTCGCCGGATGTCATTAGTATACTAATCGGCGTTAACGATGCATGGCGTATTGTGGATAATGGACCAAAGGGAGCAACGGATCGCTTCGAACGTCATTATACTGCATTGCTTGCAGAAACGAGAGAAGTACTCCCAGAAACAACACTTATCTTGCTTGAACCATTTGTACTAAAAACCGGCTCAACAGTGGAAGAGTGGGATAGATGGATGGATATAATCCCTACATATCAGGCTAAAGTTCGTCAATTAGCAGATCAATATGATACGGTCTTTGTTCCTTTACAGGAAATGTTCGATCAAGCATGTAAACTTGCTGATGCTAGCTTCTGGCTTTATGATGGCGTTCACCCTACAGCGGCGGGGCATGCACTTATTGCGGATCAATGGCTCACAATAGTGAAGAAAAGTCCGAAGATTGGCCACTTATTTCACAAGTAACTAACCATCAATAGGTATAAGAATGAATAGATAATGAGAAGGATAATGTTGATTAGCTTACAGCTAACTCATATTATCCTTCTTCTATTTGTGTAAAGGGGCGTACATGGTGAAACTAGAAATATTGCCACAATCCTTCTATAATCAAAGCACGCTACAGCTAGCACAGGCTTTACTCGGTCATATTCTCGTAAAGGAAACAGCTGAGGGCATAACAGCAGGCTATATTGTTGAAACAGAGGGTTATCTCGGTCCCAAAGATCAAGCTGCGCATGGGTTTAAAAATCGTATAACGAAACGGACAGAAATTTTGTTTGCAGAAGCGGGTCATGTATATACACATACGATGCATCGTCATTGCTTAGTGAATGTTGTAAGTGGTGATGTTGGAATACCTGAATCTGTCCTAATTCGTGCGGTAGAGCCTGTACTTGGCATTCCGATCATGCAGCAACGACGCGGCGAAGATAAGAAGGAGCGAGACCTAACGAATGGTCCAGGTAAGCTATGTCAAGCGCTAGGCATTACGATGAACGATTACGGTAATCAGTTTACGCAAGCACCACTATATATTGCACAAGGGATTACGTATGAACAAATCTCTGCTAGCCCCCGAATTGGAATTGATAATAGCGGAGAAGCAAAGGATTACTTGTGGCGATATTATGCAGAAGGTAATCAATATGTCTCTAAGAGGAAGTTCAAAGAGCGGACTTTGATAACGATGTGATGCGTTGTAGCGTATTCGACATCGCATCTGAAGCGAACTTGGAAAGTACAGTTCGCGTGTACGAAATCATGTACACTTGCGCTTCCGCCTTTCTCAAGTAACGCTCCACCTGCTCGGTTCTGAAAGCCCGCTTTTTGAACCTCGATTGGAAGCGGTGGCCAGATAAAAAGTTGGCTTCTTATTGTAAAAGTGATAAAGTTAGTGTAATTAAACATGATAAGAGGTGTAACTAATTTGAAGTATAATTTTGATGAAATCATTGACCGACGCAATACTCGTTCTTATAAATGGGATCAAGTTGGTCCTTTGTTCGGTGACGCTTCTATACTGCCGCTATGGGTCGCAGATATGGACTTCTATAGCCCTCCATCAGTACAAAAAGTACTTCAGCAACGTACGGATATAGGGATATATGGTTACTCAATTAAAAACAGTGAATATTACGAAGCCATTACAAATTGGTTTGAGCGTAGACATGATTGGAGTATACAACAAGATTGGATTATAGATGTTCCAAGTGTTGTAACGACACTTAGTTTATCTGTAGACCTGTATACGAAGCCTGGCGATGCAGTAGTACTTCAATCTCCAGTCTATTATCCGTTCTATGATGTCATTAAAGGGAATAATCGCACCGTTGCTCGTAATCCACTACGTATTGAAAACGGACGTTATGAGATGGATTTTGAAAATTTAGAACAGCTGTTCAAAGATGGCGCCAAATTAATGCTGCTTTGCAACCCGCATAACCCAGGTGGTCGTGTATGGGAACGTTCAGAATTAGAAAAAGTCGCTAAGTTGGCTATCCAATATGATGTTATTGTCGTATCCGATGAAATTCATTGTGATCTAACTTTCGAAGGGCATCCACATACGCCATTTGCTTCTCTTTCTGAGGAAGCAGCCAATATTACGATTACGGCACTTGCTGCAACAAAAACATTCAATATTCCAGGACTACATACTTCATTCGCAGTTATCTCGAATAGCGAGCTACGTGAAGTGTTCGATAAGCGTGTAAAAGTATTAAGTATTCATATGGCTAATCACTTTGCGCAGGATGCTGTTCAAGCGGCCTATAACGAGGGCGAGCAATGGCTAGATGAGTTGATCGTCTATGTGAAGGCTAATCTAGATTACGCAGTAGAATATCTTGGACAGCATGTACCAGCAGTTAAATCACTAGAGTCACAAGGTACATATTTGCTATGGCTAGATTGCCGTGCGATTAGTGAGGATCCGGCTGAGCTGAAGGAGCTAATGTATAAAAAGGCGAAGGTAGCCTTTAATGAAGGCTCTACATATGGTGAGGAAGGTGCAGGTTGGTTACGTATTAATCTTGCATGTCCACGTTCGGTTCTCGAACAAGCATTGAAGCAATTTGTAAATGCGATTAATAGCTAAGGGTGCGCTAATTAGATAAATTAGCTACCAATTTGATATCCGCTTAGCGCGCAAAAAAAAGGCTGATCCCTTAAAGTAGATAAACTACTTTAGGATCAGCCTTTTTTTGTTGGTTAGCAATTAGTGTTCAGACTCTTCATAATCGTTAGATACTTTCAGCACATCAAACAATTTGAATATTAGGCTTAAAATAATTGCTACTACAGTAGCAAGAGACATACCCGAAAGTGAAGAGCTACCTAGTGGTACTGCTACTCCACTTAAACCAACCACTAATACTACAGTTGTTAAAAATAGATTTGTTGGTTTGCTATAATCTACTTTGGATTCAACAAGCATTCTGAAACCTGAAGCTGCAATAACTCCGAATAGTAGTAATGATACGCCGCCCATAACAGCAGGAGGAATATTTGAGATTAACCAAGAGAATTTACCTAAGAAGGACAGTGCAATGGCGATTAATGCTGCTAGTCCAATAACGAAAGTGGAATATACACGGGTAATCGCTAGTACCCCGATATTTTCGCCATACGTTGTGTTCGGTGTCGATCCGAAGAAACCAGAAAGAATTGTCGAAATACCATTACCAAGCATAGAACGGTGTAGTCCAGGATCTTTGGAAAGATCTTTTCCAACAATGTTCCCGGTTACAACCAAGTGTCCAATGTGCTCAACAATAACAACTAGCGCTGCAAATGCAATTGGAATAATAGAAGCTAAGTGGAATTGTGGGAATGTTAATGTCGGGCCCTTCAAAAATTCAACATCAGCGATGCCTGCAAAACTAGTCATACCCATAATGAGTGCAAGGACATAACCGAATATGATTCCGAACAGAATAGGGATGATGCGCATGAAGCCACGGAAAAGCACGGAACCTAATACAGTTACTGATAATGTAGCTGTAGATAATAGTATAGTCTTGCCATCCATTGTCCATCCTTCTGATCCATCAGTAATCCAGCCAGCCATCCCAGCTGCTACAGGGATTAATTCAAGGCCGATAATCGCAATAATCGCACCCATCGCTGCTGGTGGGAAAACAACATCAATCCATGCTGTACCGGCTTTTTGAATAATAAATGCCACAATTGTGAAAATAACACCAACTACGATGAAACCTCCAAGAGCTGTAGCGTAGCTACCTCCATTGATTTCATTAATAACTGCAGTTACTGGGGCAAGAAAAGCAAAGCTTGAACCTAAGTAAGCTGGAATTTTCCCTTTAGTGATCAATATGTACAATAATGTACCGATACCATTCATCAGCAAGCAGATTGCAGGATCTACTTTTAAGATCGTAGGTACTAATACTGTTGAACCGAACATTGCAAATAGATGCTGAAGCCCAAGCATAAGTGACATTGCTACTGGTGGCCGTTCGTGAACACCAATTGATTTGCGCATGATTATTGCTCCTTTAATATAAATAGTAATTGCTTTGTAGATTCTATACGAATTCGACTAATTCTGACAAGGGCTATGTTAGATATTATTTGCCGGAGCTTATATTAATACACCTAATCGCGAACTAATTTGCGTGACGATAATTCAATCGTATACAATAGAGAGGTGGACGCTCGTACTACACATAACGACTTATAATGGATAAGTGAAGCTGGGCGGCACAAGTGAGGAGAATATAGATGAACAACTATCAACTGATCTCTAATCAAGTAGAACAATTCAAAAAATTACGCGATGATGTTACACGTGTCATGATGATGTATCAATTCGCCTTAACTGAATTAGAAACGAAAATTGAAATATTGAAGGAAGAATACCAACTTTTGCATGATTACAATCCGATTGAGCATACGAAGTCTCGTGTGAAATCGTTTGAAAGTATTATCGGCAAAATACAAAGGAAAAGCCTTCCATTTTCTATTAATAGCATTCGCCATGAGATTAAGGATGTAGCTGGAATTCGAATTACATGTTCTTTCATTTCAGATATATATCGTGTGCAAGAGATGCTGCAGAAACATTTTGATGTAGAAATTTATGAAGTGAAAGATTATATATCTAGTCCTAAACCTAACGGATATCGCAGTTTACATCTTATCGCAGGTGTTCCTGTTGTGATGACGACTGGTCGTGAAGTCGTATGTGTTGAAATTCAAATTCGTACGATTGCTATGGATTTTTGGGCGAGTTTGGAACATAAGATTTTCTATAAATACGATCAAGCCGTTCCATCCAAACTTACAGCAGAATTAAAGCAAGCAGCCGATGTTGCTAACAATTTGGATGAGCAGATGGAAAGATTACATCATGAGATCACCATTATTAAAGAAAATCAAGATCACGATGAAAGTGACGAATTTGCAAGACTTTTACTTACCCAGATGGGCCAGTCCCAATTGAAGCTACCGCATATTTTTGATCAAGCATTGATAGAATTGCCAGAGATTGAAGGAATTGCAGAAGGAAGTACAAAGAATAAAGACGAATAATGCATTTTTTTATCGACAATTAGCGAATTTCTGTGTAACTTGCATAGACAGATTGCCGAAAGTTTAGTAGGATAATAGGCATATCACATAGCATTTCACGTGCTAATCATAGGGGTTGAGTCGATGTTGCCACTTGGATCTAAAGTAGTTTTTATAGAGGATCAATTTGAACAGAAGCTTCCTATAGGTGAGTATGGGTACATCATTGCATATGATCGTAATGCCGATAACGTGTTTGATTATGTTGTTCGTGTCCCTAGCCTGAATCGCAATTTTGCTGTGCCTGATGAGGATATTGAGCTAGAAGAAGAAATTCTTAAGCAGGAAGCCGAGCAAATTGAGAAGGAAGCATTAATTGATTATGCACTTGCTACTCAGAACGAGCAATTATTTTATAATATTATGAATGGTGTAGCAGAAGATGAAGTTGAGGAAGAGTCTGAGCCCAAGATCACAACAGGTGAAGATTTTATTCGTCAAATTAATCTAAAAGCATGGATCTAATGAAAGAGAGGTAGCGTGTGAAAGCTCGCTATGTCTCTTTTTTCTGTTGTCATTGCTATAATTGTGCTAGGCAGGATATAATAATATGAATGACTGTACATAGAATTATGCTTCCGATGTACTTTTCATGTGCTGAGAAGTTACACATAGAAGCTCAGAAAAGTTTAAGCCTTATGCTTCCGATGTACTTTTCGTTTACTGAGAAGTTATACACGAGAGCTTAGAAAAGTTTAAGGAGAGTATTGTTGATGAGTATAACGTTAAAAGATGTTGACCATGTAGCTAACCTTGCACGCTTGGAGCTATCTGATGCTGAAAAAACTCAGTTTACAGATCAGCTTAATGCTATTTTGAAGTATGCTGAGAAGCTGAATGAGCTGGACACTGATCATGTAGAGCCTACAAGTCATGTGTTTGAGCTTGTGAATGTTATGCGTGAAGATGTGCTGAAGGAATCGTTACCGATTGAGAAGGTACTTCTTAACGCGCCTGACGAAGAAGACGATCAAATAAAAGTACCTGCGGTACTTGAATAATTTAGAGAGAGTGAAGGGAGGAACTACTGTTGTCACCTTTTGAATTAAGCATCCAAGAAGTTGGAGCAAAGCTGAAAAACAAAGAGCTTTCTGTTACAGAACTAGTCGATGCATCATACCATCGCATCGCTGAAACAGATGAGAGTATTAAAGCATTTATTACATTGAATGAGGACGCTGCACGCACTCAAGCCTCTCAATTAGATGAGAAGCTTGCAAATGGACAAGCAGAAGGAGCTTTGTTCGGTTTGCCTGCCGGAATTAAAGATAATATCGTTACTGAAGGTTTGTTAACGACATGTGCCAGCCAATTTTTAAGTAATTACAATCCTATTTATGACGCTACTGTAACGAGTAAGTTACGTGATGCCGGTACCATTACTATTGGTAAATTAAATATGGACGAATTTGCAATGGGGGGTTCTAACGAGAACTCTAGCTATTTCGCAACACGTAATCCATGGAATACAAACCACGTTCCTGGTGGTTCAAGTGGTGGCTCGGCGGCAGCTGTTGCAGCAGGACAAGTTTACTTCTCACTTGGATCTGATACAGGTGGATCGATTCGCCAACCAGCTGCATATTGCGGTATCGTTGGTTTGAAGCCTACTTACGGTCTAGTATCTCGCTTTGGACTTGTTGCGTTCGCATCATCTCTTGATCAAATTGGACCACTTACGAAAAATGTTGAAGACGCAGCTCATGTGCTGCAGGCTATTGCTGGTTATGATCCGAAAGAATCTACTTCTGCTAATGTAACGATTCCCAAATATGCGGATGCACTGACTGGTGATGTGAAAGGTTTACGCATTGCTGTTCCTAAGGAATATTTAGGAGAAGGTATCGACCCACGTGTGAAAGAAGCCGTGATGAATGCTTTGAAAACATATGAATCGCTTGGCGCTACATGGGAAGAAGTATCGCTGCCACATACAGAGTATGC
>DXHF01000472.1 GCA_019113605.1 Candidatus Paenibacillus intestinavium | reverse complement strand
GAAATGTTAAAAGCGGGCGGAGGTACGATTGTAAATACCGCGTCTATGTACGGCTGGGTTGGTTCACCAGGTTCTGCTGCCTATAATGCGGCAAAAGGTGGCGTAATTAATTTGACTCGTTCACTTGCACTTGAATATGCAGAACAAAATATTCGTGTAAACTCATTATGCCCGGGTTTCATTGACACACCTATTATTCCTGAAGAAAGCAAACAAGTATTAGCCGGGCTTACTCCGATGAAACGCCTTGGCAATGCCGATGAAATGGCAAAAGCTGTGCTGTTCATGGCTAGTGAAGATTCTTCATTTATGACTGGAAACAGCTTAACTGTCGATGGTGGATATACAGCGCAATAATAACACTGATTAACCGTATGTATTGCAATCGATTTACATGGTGGATGGCGGTCAATTAGTCCAGTAAAAAATGAGGTGCTAAATATGAAAAATACAGATGAACTAGATCAAGAGGCAATTGAAACAGTAAGAAAATTAATTAAAGGCATCGACATAGCTATGCTAACATCGGTAACGGAGCAAGGCTTAGTGTCACGTCCTATGAAAACGCAAGAGGTTGAATTTGATGGTGACTTATGGTTTATGACAATGAAAGATACTAACGTATATGATGAGCTTGTACACTACCCGAATGTGAATGTAGCATATGCGGGTAAATCTTATGTTTCGATACGGGGAAAAGCTGAATTAGTGGATAGCAGGGATAAGATAAAAGAATTTTGGAATATTGCTTACGAAAAGATGCTGAAAACGACTAGTGATGACCCGAACCTAATATTAATCAAAGTTAAAGCTGACACTGCGGAGTATTGGGAGATGGGAAACTGGACTAAGGTAGTAAAGGAGTTAATGAACAAACTAACAGGTAAACAGTCCGAGGAATCAGATATTAACCGAGTTGTTGATCTTAATAACTAAAAAACCTTCGGTTGGATAAGCTATATATGATTAAGTAACTAAGAAATATTATATTTTTTTATGTTTTGCAAGAGAGATCTACATGGAGGGGTAACAATGACAAGTAAAAAAGTGGTCAATACGGATGCCAAAGATAATTCTATTATTAAGAGAAATAAAGTGAATAATCGACATAACAATCACAGCCTTAACAACACCAACGAAGAGTTTGCTACTGAATTAGGAGTTAATGATAATTCTAGTGAGAAAAATCCTGTAAGTGAACGATCTGCATGGAATTAGCGGGCAATAGACAACACTAAAACAAACGGACTAGATAACACTAGTCCGTTTTCATATGTTTATACAATGATGTATATCTACTATCTAAGTTGAACTTGAACACTTCCAGTTCCAGTTAAATATTTTTCATAGCGAGCGACCTCTAGTTTAACTGGATTAACAGGTAGCTTTTCGACATTTTTCATATCAAAAAACTGACCAATTAACATATAGTTCTCGTACTCTGATATCCATGTGCTATTCGAATGGTAAATTTCACCGTCTGCATCGATTAAATTATTAAACACGACTTTAAATTCATTCTTTGTATATGGAATTACTTTATATTGAATTTCAAAGTTATCTTTTATTTCAAGCTTCATATTAATATTATCAGGTTGACTAATAACTTTTTTCTTTTCAAAATCGATCACAATAAATTCATCAGCTTTATTGATCGCTTCAATTTCTCGCAGTTCAATCGTAATACTTTCGGGGATACGAAAATAATTACTTTCTAGTAGGATACTAAATTGCTCATCCTTATAATTACCAAATCCAACGATTCCGTTTTGAATTTTACCCCATTCCTCTTGCTGCTCATCATATATGCGAATATCCTCGAAGTATAATATTTTCTTTGAATTTGCTGGATCAATTGACATTATTAATTCAGATCTAATCGGAGAAATAATGAGCTCATGAATCGTAAAGCGTTGTTCATCAATTGTTAAATGCTTATTAATAGGAAAGCGTTTCGATGATTTAACCTCTTTTTTTAATGTAAATGGAATTTCGAATACTATTTCTGGGTGTTCACAAAGCGATAATATAAGCTCAAAGTCCTTAGATGAATAGTCCATACCTTGGCTGGTGCCGATGTCAATTGTATTTTCGACTTCATATGTTCCTTCTTGTTGACCTGTCCAGCTACCACCAACAGTTGCTTTTACTAGTTCATCGCTTTGTTTAAGTTCTGTTTTTACGCTAGTAATAATTGCTAAGTCTTCATCTGACTTAACTTTATAAGAAATAATCATTCCGGATTCATCCGCTACAACACCAGTAATCGTAAGTGTTTTTCCATTAATGGTTTGGCTCGCATTAATGGGCTCGTAATACTCATTGTTAACAATATCTTCAATGCCTTTATCTAAAGCAATCAATTCAACAAGAGTCTTTAAACCGGGAATTTGTGCCGCTGCATACGCAATAGCAGGGGACATCCTGATAGATCCAATGAAGATAATCATAATAATTGCAACAGCAATTGTAGATTGAAAAAGTCGTTTATTACGAATTCTTTGTTTTTTTAATCGTTTATACGCTAAAAGCTGAGCTTCAGACTGTAATGTTTCAATTGGTACTAATCCAAGTAATTCAATATATTGTTGTTCCTTCTCAAACTGACTCATGAAATGCCCCCCTCTCCTAATATTTGGCGAAGTTTTTTTAGTGTTTTATGCAATCTTGATTTAACAGTGCCTTCAGGAATATTTTGTAACGTTGCAATTTGGCTGTTTTTTAAGTCTTTAAAGTACTTCAGATGAATAAGCTCCTGTTGCTCAATAGGTAGTTGAGAAATTACATCACCTAGCTCAAATAGCTCATCCATATATGAAGGCTGTTGTGCTATATCAATAGTGATTACCATTCGTTTTTGCTGTCTCTTCATCATTAAACATGTATTAATAACAATGCGTACGAGCCAAGTTTTGAAGTATAGAGGAGTCTGAACTCTATGTATGTTTTTCAAGCATTGATACGTCATCTCCTGCAGAGCATCATTTGCATCATGTTCATTTTGCATATAGCTATATGCAACACGAAACATAGCCTCTTTATATAAATTTAGTAGCTGAAGTTGAGCAGCTTCATTTCCACCAATTGCTTGTTTGGCAAGTTCAATTTCGTCCACTTCAATACCTCCTTTAATGATTAGATGCAGCAATCGAAGCGCTCGTTCATTTTATTTTATGAAATTTCTATAAGTAGTCGATTCAGCTAGATAAAAACTATATTCTAATTCAGATTTGCTCAGCTTAGATGTAGGCATTCACCTAATTCCTCTCGAATGAATAAGTTATTGTTATTAACAATAACATTATCGGAGGAATTGGTGTGGGAAACTATGTAACCGTAGAACCAGGTGTAAGTGTTTATGTCGAAGATATTAATCCTACGGGAAAGAAAACAATTCTATTTTTACATGGATGGCCATTGAATCACAAACAGTTTGAATATCAATATAACATTCTTCCAGCGATGGGATATCGCTGTATAGGTATGGATTGGAGAGGCTTTGGGAATTCAGATAGACCATTCACTGGATATAGTTTTGATAGATTGGCAGACGATGTTCGCGCTGTAGTTGATGCTCTGGAATTGAAAGATTTTGCTTTGGCAGGCCATTCTACAGGGGGAGCGATTTGTATTCGCTATGTAGCGAAGCATCAAGGATATGGAGTATCTAAGTTGGTACTTATAGACGCAGTATCTCCACACGCGTTACCTGCAGATACTGCAAATCACTTCATTTCAGAAACGCTTAATGATAGACCGAACATGTTGCGGCAATTAACGGATATCTTTTTCTTCCAATACATTACGCCGCCATTATCGGATTGGTTCTTTCAGCTGGGATTACAGGCAGCTAGTTGGTCTACTATTGCAATTATGGAAACATTGAGGGATGAGAATGTATATAATGATCTTGAAAAAATAAAAGTCCCTACACTCATTATTCATGGTATCCATGATCAAGTTATTCCGTTTGTTAATGCTGAAGAAACAAGTAAACTGATTAAAAATAGTAAACTTGTCCCTTTCCAATACAGTGGTCATGCGACGTTTTATGATGAACGTGATAAGTTTAACAAGCTATTAATGGAATTTATATAGTGAGACATTTGATTAGATTTGACTACTTGATGTTCCAATATCAAGTAGTCTTATTTTATTTAAAATCAGGAAAGAGGTCCATTTCCCATTTAGTTGAAAAGTTATAATCCATTAAGAATTCATTAAGAATTCAACCAATAATAACCTATATACTAGATTTATATCTAAAAAATTAAAAATAGGAGAGTGTATTAATTAATGATGCCACAATATTTCTTTGTAATGAAGAAGACAATGATTTGTCTGCTGTCAATGTCTTCTTCATGTTAGGGCTTTGGTTAGGTTCCAAAATTAAAGAGGTTTATGCAGAAGCGAATGCGGATTTAAATGCATTGTTTTTGTCAGAAAGGTACTTAGGTCCAAGGTTTGAGCCGGACATTACGAGTTATACAGCGTACGTACATCACGATATGGAGGAAATTCCAGGCTGGGCGAAGAGGCAGGTTGCAGCATTAAAGAATCTTGAAATTATATCAGGTAAAGGTAGTAATAAGTTTGCACCTAAAGATCAGGCCACTAGAGCTGAGGCAGTAACGATTATTCTAAAGGTATTAGCTCAAGAGATTAAGTGAGGTTAAGTAAAATGTCCGTACTTGCTAGTTTGGACATTTAAAGAACGAGTGTACAATTTACCAATAAGTAATTAAAAATTGGGCGACTAAAAAGGAGAATTCAAATGTTACCAAGTAATAACCGTACGAAATATCTGACTATGTTGTTAGTTTTACTGTTGTTTTCAACCATCCTCTCACCTTTTACTGTGGGGGCCGAATCATCTCAGTCGCAAATAAGTCAAGCAGGACCTGCTACTTCTGGTGAACCCATAAACCATCAACGTTATTCGGATGTACCAGATACAGCATGGTACGCAGAGGCAGTCAATACTTGGATTCAGCTGGGAATACTTAACCCCAAGGAAGATGATAAGTTGAATCCTCAGCTTGTTATGACACGAGGTGAATTTGCTAAGTATCTCGCAATTTCAGTGGGTCTGTCACCTTCCAAGAGTACTTTACCGTTTAAGGATATGTCTGTTAATGACGTATCAACCGGGTATATA
>DXHF01000471.1 GCA_019113605.1 Candidatus Paenibacillus intestinavium | reverse complement strand
TATAAGTATTTTCGTTATTTTCGTTATCTTTGTTATGAACATTATAATAATTCATATAAAAAATCATAACACCACATAACTTTATAGTCAATAACTCTATCTTTCTCCCATTGCATTCACAAAAAAAGTCTCCTTTTTTCAGGGAGACCATGGTAGATCCTCTAGCGTTATTACTCTAGGATCGTTATATACTTTATTGAGAAAATCCTTGCTGTTATGTTTACCATCCATAAGGAAATCACCGTTCCAAGTAATAAACAACCCCCAATTAGCTCCGTATTGCATCATAGCATCAGGATCAGGAATTGATCCATTTTCCATCATTGCAATGTATTTCGTACCGTTCGTTAGCTCGACAAGTTTGTCATAATAAGATGAAATGGCACTGTGATCGCCCGCTACAGGATAGCTATCATAACTAACAATATCAACGACATCATCACCAGGATACCAGCTCGGACTTACCGAATTCCATACCCAGATAAGATTGTTCAGTTCATGCACATTGACAAAGCGATCATACATGATGCGATACAACTCAACAGCAGCTTCAGGGCCACTTGCTCCCCACCAGAACCAACCTCCATCAGCTTCATGCAAAGGTCTAAATAGTATCGGTATATCATTAATTTTAAGAATTTTAATCTTCTCAGCAATGACATCCATATCTGATAGTAATAACTGATATTGCTCACTATTTTTATCTGCTAACGCATCTGTCAAATTGAAAGTAACTGAGTCACTATAGAAACCTCTCCACCACTCTTTACCTGGTTCATTAATAAGACCTGTCGGAGCATTCCAATGCCATAAGAAGGAAACAATTCCCCCTTGCTTATGCCATGCAATTGCGGATTCAACCTCTGATGATCGCGAACCATTAGCAGCTCTAGTAGGAGAGTATTCAATAAAGTCAAAGCCTACAATAGCAGGACGTTTACCCGTCATATTTTCTATATCAATAATATGAGTATAGTTTTGTTGTCCTGATAATAGATACTTTCCTACATGATCATTCATGTACTCCATTAATTGTACTGCTTCTGGCGTAGCATTGGAATTGCTTAGTTGCTCAGTAATAGGAGCAGCCGCTAAGTCTGCTATATCAATACTTTGTAGCGCTACGTAATCAATATCAAAATATCCCCAGCCTCTACGAATCGTTATCGTATTATCGCCAGCTGTCAGAAACAGGCGAGTAACCTTTGCTTCAGTAAACACGGAGCTCTCTTCAAAAATAACTTTACCGAACGGCTCATCATTCACATAAAGCTCAGACTCTTTATAACCACCCGAAGCACGATATCCAATCGTTAATTGATACATTTGCTCTTGATCAATATGAATAGGTATAACGAGGTGATCATCCTCATCGGTAAATGATGTTACATAACCATCGCCCGAATAACCTGATGTAGCCGTCGTCAATTCTGTACCACTTGTTTCGCCCGTTTCCGCTTCGAAAATTAAGATTGGTGCGGTATTTCCTTCGGGCACCAGTTCTACTTTATCAACGGCAGATGTTACTACTTCACCTTCGATCGGTGTTTCCTCGCCAGCAAATTCCTTACCATTATCCACAGGCTCTGAAATGATATCTTCGCTACTTGGTACTACTTCCGTTACCTTTTCTGGTTGAAGCTGCCCCGTTATAATAACAAGGATTAACGTCAAACATAATATCGCAATAAGAGCTATGCCCAGCTTCTTCTCATCTTTCGGTTGAGTCATGTAATAATCCCTACTTTCCCTAATCGAAAATAAGTTTCATGAGTACTTTCAGAACCTCTCTGCTGCACGACTAACTCAAATCGATGTTCACCCGGCCGCAGATCGTCTCCACAATCGAATAGTCTATACCATCCACTTGCACCTACCCAATCTGGGCAATCACGCTTCGACTCTAACCATGCACCACCATCTATTCGATAATGAAATTCTGCAGACTGATAACCGAAATCAAAAGCAAGCACTAGTCCCCTTCCTTCAAATACGAAGGCTAGAGCAGCACCTATCTCCGTAGTTTCTAGAATAGTATCAATCCATTCATAATCATGCCAGCGTTGTTCCACCCAACGTCCATTAGTAACTATTTGCGAGAAAGGTAATTCATACACCTGTTCCCAGCATAATGAATCTATTGGATGAATTAATTTATTACGTGAAGTTTCATGACTAGTTAGCCGCGATATTTTGCCGCTATCTTGAAGTTGCTCCTGTAAAAAAGTAATGACGCACTCTGCATATATACGACTACCGACCTTTGATGGATGAATTCCATCCGGTAGCCATTCCTCCATTGATAGTCGATCTGATTTAACTTGATCTAGTCCGTACTTCCCTACCCAAATAGATGGTAATTGATAATAATTTGCTAACTGCTCAAACTCTTCAATTGACGGAGGATAGCTATCATCTTCCATCGAAATTAACATCGTATTGCAAAACGTATATACTAGAATCAGATCTTTAGCGTCACCTTGTAGTAGTTTTCTAATTAGCCCTTCTCTGCTTCGATGACGCTTCTCCGTCGGAATTTCATCATCATTGACAGCATATTCAATAAAGACTATATTACAGCCACGATCAATTAAGTCGCGCTGTACTCTAAATACGCCTAAATCACTGCCGGTTGCGCCTATTGCCGCGTTTTCTATCCGAAAGCGTACAGTAGGATATTGCTCTATTAACCATTGAACTACATACTCTGGCCAATTGTAACGTGGTCTGCCATCTGTAATAGATCCACCTATAAATCCTAGAGTAACCATGCCGGTTGCAATACCATGTTGAAGGGCAGTAAGTTGTTCCCTCTCTAT
Source organism: Candidatus Paenibacillus intestinavium (assembly GCA_019113605.1). Classification (GTDB taxonomy): domain Bacteria; phylum Bacillota; class Bacilli; order Paenibacillales; family Paenibacillaceae; genus Pristimantibacillus; species Pristimantibacillus intestinavium. The sequence continues at coordinate 6,626 of DXHF01000471.1, read as the reverse complement.
CCAATATGGAAATGTCATCTCTATTTCTCCTCAATTTCCTTTTACAATAAAGGTTCAAAAAATGGGCTTTCGCAAACCGAGAAGATGAAGCGTTACTTGAGAAAGGCGGAAGCGCAAGTGTACATTAGTACGTACACGCGAACCGTACTTTCCTAGTTCGCTTCATCTTCGATGCCGAGTAAGCTACGTTAGCATACACTTCGTTATCAAAGTCCATTTTTTGAACTACCTCGCAAGTTAGGCAGTTGATCCCTTGTTATCGTTCTAGCATCATTATAAAAGTCTAGCAGAGCCTGCAGCTCCGTATGCGTTCCACTATAGCGTAGTTCATCACCTTGTTGCTCATAGACAAAGCCACCATACCATGTACAATTCCACAACCATAGCGCATCGTCCTTCACCATTTCCAAAACAGATGGAATAACTCCATTTTCTGAAAGTGTAATCATTTTATTACTGTTGGAATAAGAACGAGCTTGGAGAAAGCGATCCAATTGAGAGCTATAGTCATGAACAGGTGCATAGATATCTTCACCAATAATATCTACATAGTTATCTCCAGGATACCAATCGCCATGCTGACCATTCCATACCCAAATTAAATTGTTCAATCCATGATAATCCGTTAGCCGATGGTACATATACTTCCATAATTCAACACATGGCTCTGCACCATGGGCTCCCCACCAAAACCAGCCTCCAGACGCTTCATGCAGCGGTCTCCACAATACAGGTATATCCTCTGCTTGAAGACGTAATAATTGCTGCGCTATTACATCTATATCTCTAACTAATAATTGAAATAATTGCGAGTGTCTATCAGCCATTGCTTCAGCAAAATTGAAGGTTGTAGCCTCGGTATAAAAGCCACGATCCCAGCTACGTTCAGGTGGTATATCAATTAACCCAACTGGAGCATTCCAGTGCCAGCAAAAAGTGACAATACCTCCATCGTTCCACCACTGCATCGCAATATCCGTATCTTCACAGGTTGAACCGCGCTCAACCCGTGAAGGAGTGTAATTCATAAAATCAAATCCATATACAGCTGGATACTCCCCAGTCGTTTCTCGAATAACCTCAATCTCAGGATGAGCAAGTACACCGATCTGTTGTCCAGAAAGCACTTTTTCACCATAAATACTACAGAGATATTCCATTAACCGCTTTGTAGAAGTAGAGGCCTTTTCATTAATAAGAGTAGGCTGTACATTATAATGCGTTGATTTTTTTCTAGTATCCATAACCATCTCTCCTAAACCATTTCATCTGTTTTTGTTTATGAAATGGTACTTCGTAAGCATTATCTAAAACTTTCTTACCCAACAATACCGCTTCTTTCAATACTTTCAACGAAATATCTTTGTACAACAAGATACAATGCTAGCAATGGTAGAATCGCAAGTAATATCCCTGTGTCTATAATCATTGCCACATGGTTCTGATCAGCTTTAAATCCTGAACTAGGCGAATATCCCATTAATTCGGGTATAAATTGATTAGCTTGAGACGGTAATGTTGCTACTTTTAAAGACATTAATTCCATGCCATTCATAAATAAAGTCGTATAGAATGTATCGTTGTACTGCCATACAAAGCAGAACAACACAACCGTAATAATTGGTGGAATAGCATTAGGTAGCATAATTCGGAAAAAGGTTTGTATTCCTCCAGCCCCATCAATAAGTGAAGCCTCTTCAATTTCCTTTGGCAAACCTTTGAAAAATTGACGGAATATATAGATGAATAATCCGGCCTTCAAACCAATTGCAGTAGCTGAAGTAATGATTGACGGCCAATAACTATTCAACAGATTAACACCAGGCTTTCCAGTAATCATTTCAACAATGCCAAAAATATCAAAGCTTTTGAAATGTAAATAATAGGGAAGCATTAGAGTCGTTGTCGGAACTAATATCGTTACAATAACGAGCCCGAATAATATTCCATTGCCGGGGAAATTGAATCTAGCAAATCCATATCCAGCTAATGCACAACTAGCTACTGTACATAGGGTCATTATAACTACAAATAATAATGTTTTACCTAGCATTGGAAAGTAATCAAGAATCCCCATTGCCAATGTAATATTTTCCCAAGTGTAATTTACAGGTACCATGTAGATCGTGGGATTATAAATATCTACTTTATCCTTAAAGGCTACAGCGATCTTCTGCAATATTGGATAGATAATGATGAATGATATACCTATAACAAGTAAAGTACGAAATGCTACATAAAGGAGATCAAAAACTTTTTGTATTATTCGTTGATTACGATAATATCGTTCATCTGTATTTTCTTTGCTCATTACGATCACGCTCCTTTCATCGCTTTAAAGTATGATCAGTTGTAATGTATTCGTTTGGCAAGTACTACGCCGACAATTGCTAAAAATATTGTTACAACCAACGTATAGATCCATGACATCGCTGCGCTCAAGCCGTAATTGTGCGTGTCGAATGCGGTAGAGTATATTAGGTTAGTTATTGGGCTACCACTGAAAGAATCAATAATAGTATAAATAATATTCGTTAATATTAACGGACTCACCATAGGGAATGTAATCTTCCAAAACGATTCATATGAAGTAGCACCTTCCATCTTCGCTACCTCATACATCGAACTTGGTACAGATTGTAGCGCAGCTAGAAATATTAAGATTTGAACGCCTGAGCTTGTAATAATGCTATATATTTGCAAAATGGCTGTAACAATATAATCTGCAAACGATGAAGGTATACCAATATCAAGTAGCATATAGACGATCGATGTTACGTTATAGCTAGATGTAGCTCCTTGCATTTCTTCTAGATAAGTCGCACTACCTATTAAGCCAATTAAGCCACTTTGCTCTGCAGAGGCAATCGCATTAGATGCTAATATTACAGGTAGGAAGAAGATGGCACGAGATAATGTCCGACCGCGAAATTTCTGATTCAATAATGTCGCAGAGAACAAACTGAAAAATAAAATCATTGGAACAGATAATATCATTTCCCACACTGAGCTTGTAATAATTCGATTAAAAGTAGCATCTACAAATAATGCAGTACGAAAGTTTTCAAACCCGACCGGGAGTAAGGAATAACCCTCAGATTGAATTTGCATTTTTGAAAAGCTGAATTTAATGGATTGAATTAGAGGAGACATATAGAAAAATATGATTCCAATTAACCATGGACCGATGAAGAAAAAGCCTAGCATCGAGCGCTTACGATGTAGTGACATTTTGTTCAATTTCATGAGCGCTCTCCCCCTACACTGTAATTTCTTGGTGCGATCTGCACACCGTTCACCGTCACTGCTTGTTCGCTATAGTTGACTATAATGACTTGACCATTATCATATTGCACTTCCACTACTCCTGGCTCATGCACAATACGTTGACTAATTGTTGCATTACTCACTGCTCTTAACACTTCATTAACTTCGCTATACATCGTTACAGCATCCTCCAGCCATATTTCATACTGCGTAGAGAAATACTCATCATAACTAGTAAATTTCAATTCAGAGGAGTCGTCATAGCTCCATATAAAATGTGGATATGCTCCTTGTTCAATAGCAATTAACGTCTGATATTGTGCATCCTGCTCATCAGATAAGTTAATAGAATTACCTGTATAAGGAATGTATCCATGTAATACCATTTGATAGAATGGAACTGATTCATCAGTAATATTAAAGTTACTAGATGAGGCCGGCACATCGATAATATGATCTGCGTATGCCCAAGCGTATGCATGACCACCAACAATTAAAGTTTCTTGTTGCTCTGAAATTTGCTGTAATGATTGCTTTACAACCTCTTTCGCTGTTTCACGATGAACAACTCTTGAAACTCGATAATCTGCACCTAGAACATTTCCGAGATCACGTAAAGAAACTCCAGTTAGATTATAGCCATTATAGCTATCAAGAAACTTATCTACGAAATAAGGTAGCTTAGATGGTGATAGTAAATAATGACTACCTAACAGTGGACTCATTGAATTAATCGAACGATTAACTGGATGTAGTTCTACAACTTCTCTCGTAACAAAGCGTGAAGCATCAGATGAAGGTGTGAAGCTCAGATCATCTTTATACATCAATTGGAACGCTACATCTGGGAACAAATTACCACCATTCTGTTGTAATTGTGCCGCTAATTGTTGTAGATCATCCCTATTTCCTAACTCTGAATCAATCTTTGTACGATTTGGTGTCCCGTGTCTAATGCCTTTGTCGAACCAGCCAACGTATCGCATATTCACATTATTAATTCCTTGGCTACTTAATTGATTTGCAATCGTACCAGCTTGTTGGAAAGTAGTCAGTGAATCGATGGCACGATAAGGTACACCAAGAAACGACTCGCGTGTATCATAGGATCCAATAATATCAAGGTAGAATGGAATATTCTCTTCTGATGCTAGCTGCTGTAATACGCCTGCATCAATAAGATGTTTCCGATAACGTTCTGCCATGCCACTGTAATCTGCATTCTCTCCACTTAAGAAGCTGTAGCGAACTTCAAGGTCGCCATTATATCGCTCTTCATTTAAGATTTGAATGTCTTGATATACGTTACCTGTATATAGTTCAAGCCAATCTTCACCACGCAGGCTGAATGATGCATATACATTATTATAAGAGTTTTTCATTCCGCTAATGGAGCTAGTAATACTGCCTATAGCTTCACCTTTTGTCATTTCTGCTATCCAGCCTGCATCGTTGCGTGCCAAACCAAACACAGGCATTCTTGCGCTTTCACTAACCATACCGCGTGACCAACGACTATTATTCGGATCATTGCCGTAAACACGTTGTACATATTGTTCTTCTTTCACTTTACCGTTGTTCAAGTAAATTAAACTCCCTGAACCATCTGGTACGAACATATACCCTTCATCCTGCATACCTGCAGCACCAAAGAACGGCAATATATCAACACTACGGATGAGATAACCAGGGGACTCTTCAATCGTTGCTACTGGAACTTTGGCAACTAATTGATCCCCATCCAGTCGGTATTCAAGAGCAATCGTAAACTTAGGCTTTTCTGTAGTAGGACCTGTTCCTGCGCCATTCTCTGCCTCGTCGAATGCCAAATCCTCCTCGGTATAGCCGGACTCTTCAAATGCTTTGATCATTTTATTAAGTACAAGCTGCTTCTGCACTTGCGCATCTAATCGTTCCATTACACCCGACTTATCTTTCCTTTCCATATAACGTGCTTTTACGTAATTAACTGAACCCTCAGGCAAGTTAGCAAGAACTTTTGTTTCAAATCTTTCTTTACTAATATATTTGGGCAGTGCATCAATTCCTTTAGATACATCGCCTAATGTGTAAGTGATGCGTACACCATCAGTAATCGATTCAACGATAAATTGCTCACTTTCAATGCTCTTATCATAATTAGATGAAGTGTATAAATTCCCCACCATATCTCGGTACTGCAAAATAAGTTGTGAAGATAATAATGCTTTTTCGTAAGTCGAAGCTAGACTATCATTAGCTCGTTCCTGCGGATTACTATACCAAGTCTCTCCTGTAGCAAGATTGACCACCGCAACTTCCGTTGACTGCTCATTGATGAATAACGCTAACTCACCATTGTCTACTACAAGCTTCATACCTTCTACCTTCGCAGAGCTTTTGGCATTAATTGAACTCAGTTCTTGCCCATCTTCAATTGGTTCACTAAGCGCCAATGCAGATACATCTGTCACGGGTGCTCCTTTATTTACTATTAATAGTGTGCCGATGATCAATCCTGTAAGAAGGAGAGCACCGAGCACCATATATAAAACTTTTCTATTTTTCATGGTTGCCTCCCCTTTTTACGTTCGGAACAGCATTTCACGGTATACGTTATAAATAAATTCATAGATTTGTTGAACCATACTTAGTACAAGTGCGCCAAGGAACACGATAATCCCCATCACAACGATCGTTAGTCCAATCGTGATGATTGTTTTCAATACAGTGTATTGATGTACTGTCATTATTCCAATAAAGAGCAGCCATACAAACCATATCGATGCAATCGAAATAAGCAAGTAATAAAACGCCGTCTCCTCTTCTGCCATAAAGCGACTTACATAGGTCATTGGTATATATACAAGAATAATTGGCGTTAACGAGTATCCTGTTGCCTTTACAATCTCTAAAAACTTACCTTCACCGCCCATTAGCGTTGTAATAGACCAGTTGGCAACACACCATAGTAAAAACGGTAAAATTACGGTAACGACATCCATAATACTATTGAGTGTGCGTGGATCAGAATAGTTAACGAGGAAGCCTGAATATTTCTTCTGTAAAATGAAAGCAAGAATTGTTAGAGCGATAAGAGTATAAACAACTTTCAACTTACCTTTGTTTTCATACTTCATATCCCAGAAGCTATCAAACGGCTTAAAGATAACTTGTAGTGGGAAGTTGATGAAATCATGCTTCATAACGCTTGATCCCTCCCAACGGAATGACTGTTATTATTTCTACGTAACTTGCGCCATATAAACAAGCCAAATGCTGCAATAGCAATGATAAGAATCGTTGTCATTACTACACTAAAATGTTCTTTCAGTTCTTCACGACGATAACGTTTGAATGCAACGGAATATTGTTCGCGC
>DXHF01000470.1 GCA_019113605.1 Candidatus Paenibacillus intestinavium | reverse complement strand
TTGCGAAAAATTTAGATGGACAAGAGCAGTATGCGGTATGGCAAGATAATAATATATTAGCCTCAGCAAATACGAACGTTATTGTTTCATCTGAAGCTGTCTTACAACAGCTACAATCATCTAAGCCAACTGCAAAAAAAGTTACGATAAAGGAAGCATATTTGGCAGGTCAGCTAGCGTGGGAAGTTCATTATGTCGAGGATGATAGCAATTATATTATGTATGCTTTCTATGCAATGAGTGATGGAACTTTAATAGATGAATATACAATACCTAAGGAAACGAGATCATAACGATCTCGTTTCCTTTATTTATGCAATCAAATCGTATAGCAAACATGATATACTAACTTCTATACGGATGATCAACTAAAAGATAATTGAGGTGGACTAATTGCAAAATTTTAAACTAAAGCCAATGATTATCGCATTTATCGTTACGATTATAGTTGTGGTTACTGGTGGATTTACTTATCAGTATGTAGCTCAGCAAAAACCATTAGAAAATCAACTTAAGCAGGCTCAATTTTCAGAAGTGACGTTACCAATTGTAGAAGATGGAGATCGTGTCTTTATTGAGATTGCGCCGCTTCCGAATGTTACTTTGGAAGAAGCCGTTCATGAAATAGAACTAATTATGTCCCAGCATTCTTATAAGTCTAATCTTGTTACGATTTCTCTTACTAAGCAAGAGCAACGAGAGTTAGATTCTCTTTGGGATACTCAGCTATTCAATGTTGCTGAAGTAATGTCCTTACAGCAATACAGTAAGCTACCAAGCCTAATGAATTCATTAGAGCAGCAGAATATAGGATTTGAAGCCAATGCTACGATTGATGACAACTATGTATATATAACGATTAGAAAAGATATGCAAGTGAAACATATATTACTTCCGATTCATAATCAAGAGATGGAGGTATGGCGCAATGCGTAACTATGCAAAGGAAAGTGCGATTGGTATACTTGCCGCTTTATTAAGTGTCACATTTGGTTATTTCATAAATATAGGAGCGGGCATATTTACAGTAGCTCTATTTGTTGTCGTCTATATGATGGCCACGCAGTCTAATAAACAGGTAGGATTAGCTAGTCTGAAAAATCAAAAGGAATCAGTCATTGATACGATTACTTTTGAACAGGTCGGTGGGCAATTACATGTCAAACAAGAATTAAGAGAAGCATTAGATTTTCTCGTTCAACGGGATCAAATTGCCGAGCGTGGCATTCGGATGATGAAAGGTATATTGCTTACAGGTCCTCCTGGTACGGGGAAAACGATGCTAGCAAAAGCAGCTGCGAATTATACAGATAGCGTCTTTATCGCCGCATCTGGTAGTGAATTTGTGGAAATGTATGTCGGTACAGGGGCTAACCGTGTTCGTGAATTATTCAATAAAGCGAGAAAACAAGCGAAAGAGAATAATAAGAAAAATGCGATTATATTTATTGATGAAATAGATGTTATCGGTGGTAAACGTGATAGCGGCCAGCATCGCGAGTATGATCAAACATTGAATCAATTGCTAACGGAGCTTGATGGGATTTATCATAATACTGAAGTGAATATTTTGTTAATTGCTGCTACGAATCGGAAAGATATACTAGATGAAGCGCTATTAAGACCTGGTCGATTTGATCGACATATCGAAGTATCACTTCCCGATAAAAAAGGTCGTCGTCATATTCTTGAATTACATGCAGCGAATAAAACTATTCATGAAGATGTAGATTTTGATCAGATCGCCAAAGATACGTATCAATTTTCAGGTGCGCAGCTTGAAGCAGTGATGAATGAAGCGGCAATTTATACGATGCGTGAAGGGCAAGTGGAAATTACAAGAGATCATATTCAAGCAGCTATTGATAAAGTTTTATTAGGCGAAAGAAACAATCGAGAAGCTACTGACGAAGATAAATTAAGAGTAGCGCGACATGAATTAGGTCATGCTATTATGGCAGAAATAACGGCTCCTGGGTCAGTCGCACAGGTTGTACTAACGCCCCGCGGCGGTGCGCTAGGCTTTGTACGTCATACACCAACGACAGAGAAGTTTTTATATACAAAAACTGATTTAGAAGGAAAAATTATGGTAACGTTGGGTGGCTCAGTGGCTGAAGAGTTATTTTATGGAGAACGAAGTACAGGTTCTAAAGGGGATTTTGATCAAGCGTTACAGCTCGTAAAAACGATGGTGGAGTCAGGATTAACATCTATTGGAATTATAGATAGTAGTATGATGACAGCTGATCGCTGGAATGAGATCACAAATCAAGTGTTAGATGAATTATTATTGAAGACGAAGCAAAAATTAGAAGAGCAGTATGTTATTTTTGATCAATCCTTGCCACAATTAATGGAAGAGGAGTTTGTAAGTGGTGACAACTTTAGAAATTTAATGTGGAATAACGACTTAAATTAGAATTATTTTCGACAAATCGCATAAGAGCGCTTACCGAGCCTGCAAAATATTTCGAAAAGAGTTATAATGAATAGGATAAAATGTTGTAAGGGAGAAACGAAAAACCTATGATTAAGAAAGTTGGAGTTGTTGGAGTAGGGACAATGGGTCAAGGAATTGCTGAGATGCTAGCTAAAAATAGTTTAGATGTCTATATGCTTGAAATTTCGGATGACCGATTGAAGCATGCTTTGAACATGATTGAGATGAGCCTAGATAAACAAATAGAGAAATGGGCTATTACATCATCAGAGAAAAAATTAATTCTTTCTCGTATTCATCCGATTTCGAAAATGGAAGAGTTAACGGTTTGTGAGTTAATTATCGAATCCATTACGGAGGATTTGGAGCAAAAGAAAGAGATATTTAAGCAACTTGATCAAGTAACAAGTGCAGATACAATTATTGCAAGTAATACTTCATCACTTAGCTTAACGGAAATTGCAAGTGCAACACGTTCTCCTGAGCGTGTTATTGGTATGCATTTCACTTATCCTGTATCGTCAATTGATATGGTTGAAATCGTACGTGGCTTGAAAACTTCTGAAGAAACCGTTGAAGTAACAAAGCAATTTACTGAGGAAGCGATTCAGAAAAAAGCAGTTATGGTATTTGAATCACCTGGTTATGTAACGACTCGTTTAATATGTCTATTCATTAATGAGGCGCTTCATGTACTTGAAGAGGGCGTTGCTACAGCTGAAGATATCGATAATGCTATGCGTGTTGGTTATTCATTCAAACTCGGTCCATTCCAAATGGCTGATCAATTTGGATTAGATTCAGTTCAAGCTGCTCTTGAAAATATGTTCCGTGAATATGGCGAGTTGAAATACAGACCATCTATCGTGCTGAAGAAAATGGTGCGAGCTGGACATCTTGGAGTAAAAGCTGGGGTAGGATTTTTCAAATATGATGAGGATGGAGATCGAGTCGAATGAAAGTACTTGTAATTAATGCTGGAAGTTCATCTTTGAAATATCAATTGTTCGATATGAAGAATGAATCTGTACTAGCAAGTGGTCGTGTAGAGCGTATCGGGATGGATTCTTCCATCGTTACGCATGAGCCAGTAGGAAAAGAAGAAGTTGTTGAAGTAAAAGAAATATTAGATCATATAACTGCTGTTAGTCGAGTGATCGATATGTTAATTCATGCCGAGCATGGCGTGGTGAAATCGATGGCAGAAATTGATGCAGTTGGTCATCGTATTGTTCATGGTGGTGAAATTTTCAAAAATTCTGTAATTGTAACAGATGCAGTGAAAAGCGAAATCAGACGATTGTTTGAGCTAGCACCACTTCACAATCCAGCACATATGATGGGAATTGTAGCTGTAGAAATGAACTTGCCAAATGTACCTCAAGTGGTTGTATTTGATACAGCTTTCCATCAAACGATGCCAAAAACATCTTACTTATATGCGATTCCAAAGTCATTGTACAAGCGTCATAAAGTACGTCGTTACGGATTCCATGGTACATCTCATGCATACGTGAGTGATGTTGCTGCGAAGGTGCTTGACAAAGAGTTGGCTTCATTGAAAATGATTACTTGCCATATTGGTAACGGTGGTAGTCTTACAGCAATTCTTGATGGTCAATCGTTTGATACAAGTATGGGAATGACTCCACTCGAAGGATTGATGATGGGTACTCGTAGTGGTGACTTAGATCCTGCAATTGTTCCTTTTGTTATGAATAAAGAAGAACTAACTTTGAACGAAGTGAATTCAATGTTAAACAAGCATAGTGGACTATTAGCAGTATCGGGTCTGAGCTCTGACATGCGTGAGATTACTGATGCAATGGATGACAACGAAGAGGCGAAACTTGCATTCGATATGTACGTATATCGTGTGAAAAAATATATTGGTAGCTATGCTGCGGCAATGAATGGTCTAGATGTTATGGTATTCACAGCGGGCGTAGGGGAAAACTCAGTTGTTCTTCGTAAAGCAGTATGTGAAGGTCTTACATTTTTAGGTATTGAGCTAGATGAGGAATTGAATGCGAAGCGTAGCAAGGAGCCACGTGTTATTTCCACGCCAAATTCTCGGGTTAAAGTAATGGTTGTTCCGACGAATGAGGAGTTACTAATAGCAAGAGACACTTATAATTTGGTGAAGTAAGGTAGTTCAAAAAGTGGACTTTGATAACGATGAGTATGCTAACGTAGCTTAGTCGACATCGAATATGAAGCGAACTTGGTAAGTACGGTTCGCGTGTACGTAATTATGTACACTTGCGCTTCCGCCTTCCTCAAGTAGCGCTTCATCTTCTTGATTCTGAAA
>DXHF01000046.1 GCA_019113605.1 Candidatus Paenibacillus intestinavium | reverse complement strand
CAAAATATCCTTCGATAAATGGGATCATTGCCACAATCATAACACCAATGAATTGTAATATTGGATTTGAATCTTGCAACTCTTGTAAAAATTGTTCTAGCATGTTGTACCATCCTTCTTTATTGGTTTATGTTGCACTACCTTTATTAAATCTTATAAGCTTTCATCGCTTTGCGAAGCTCTTTCCAGCTTGGACGTTTACCGTACATCAATACGCCAGTGCGATAAATTTTTGCGGATAGCAATACTGTCAAGTAGATCGTAATCACTAGAATACCTAGTGATAGTAGCACTTCCCACATTGGAATATCTGTTAATCCAATACGTAATACCATTACGAATGGTGAGAACAATGGAATGAAGCTACAAATCTTCACTAATAGACTATCTGGTGTTGAAATGCTGAAGATCGCGATATAAAAACCAGCTAATGAGATAAATGTCATCGGCATTACCGCTTGACCTAAGTCCTCTGTTCTGCTGACAATTGAACCTAATGCAGCATATAATGTTGCAAATAGGAAGAAACCTGTTAAGAAGTACAATACTGCGAATACGAGAAGCATTGGATCAACTAGTGACAGGTCAATATCTAATCCCGCTAGCATACTTTTATTATGTGGTAGATTAAGATTAATTAATCCTACTCCAATGTATAGCGCTAGTTGAGATAGGACAAGTAAAAACATCCCTGTAATTTTACCAAACATACTCGTTAGCGGAGACACACTTGTAATTAATACTTCCATTACGCGAGAGCTTTTCTCAGCTGTAACTTCGGAAGCAATCATTTGTCCTGAGATCATAACCGCCATGAAAAGGAAGATAATAATGAAGTAGATTACGCCCATATTCACGCCTTGCTGAGTTGCGTCCTTACCTTCTGCTTCGCCTGAAGTACTAGCACCAATTTGCACAGAATCAATAACGATAGGAGCTTGAAGCTGTTGTCTTTGCGCATCGGTAAGACCTGACTGAGCTAGGATGGTGTCTTGTCTAATCACTTGAAGCGCCGTCTCAATTTGCGAGGCAATCGAGAATTCCATTAGCTTCTCGCTTTTCACAATAATTTCTGGGAAACCACTATCCGTTTTTTCACCAAATACGATATAACTGTATACATCACCTTCGTTTAATGCTTTCTTCAGCTGCTCTTCATCCTTAGCAGCATCGCCTGTAGATACAAATCCTTTAAGCTCAAAGCTACTATTGCCAGCGGCAGTGAAATACTCGACCAACTGCTTGCCTGTTGTATCCGCTAATTCATTTGACATATTTTGCGTATAGCCAATCGTTTTCCCTTTATCCTCTGAGTCGAACTGAGTAATGATAAATGGAATATGAATAACCGCTGATATTATAATTAGAAATACAAGGGTAGAAATCAGGAATGGCTTACCTTTTAATTTATTGAATAATGTAAATCGAACTACTGTCATGAAATTATTCATTTGCTTCACCAACCGATCTAATAAAGATTTCGTTCAAAGTAGGTTCTTTTAATTGGAAGTGTTGAACATCTGATTGTGATAATGCATGATGCAGTATACGTTTCGCAGCATCTTCGTGCTCAATTTCAATTTCAAGGCCATTCTCATGATGATGAACGGCTTTGACACCTTCAATCTTTTCAAGTCCACTTACTTCTTTATCTGTAGTAAGTAACACTTTTTCCTTTGGAAATCGACTCTTAATTTCCTTCACATTACCTTTTACTACTTCATTCGAACGATGCAAGATCGTTATGTTACGGCATAGCTCCTCAACATGCTCCATACGGTGAGTGGAGAATACGATACTTGCCCCTTCATCACGTAATTCCTTCACTGTTGCCTTCAATAGCTCTACGTTAACAGGATCTAATCCACTGAATGCTTCGTCCATTATAAGGAATTGTGGTTTATGAATAATAGCTGATATAAATTGAATCTTTTGTTGATTACCTTTAGATAGCTCTTCAACACGCTTATTGTAGTTTTCAGGAACACCGAAACGTTCCAACCATTCCTTCAAGCTACGATCAGCATCTTTTGCCGACATTCCTTTCAGCTGTGCAAGATAGACCAATTGCTCACTTACTTTAATCTTCGGATATAACCCACGCTCTTCAGGCAAATAACCAATATTCTTCAATAGTGATTTTTCATATGGCTTTCCGTTATATTGAATATGTCCTTGATCCGGATAAATTAGTCCAAGAATCATACGCATTGTCGTTGTTTTACCAGCACCATTGGCCCCTAAAAGCCCATAAATTTCACCACGACCAACTTCAAATTGTACTCCGTTGACAGCAGTTTTGTCTGCATACTGTTTGTATACTTTGTTAATTACTAATGGATTCACAATTTTCCCACCTCTACATTAATTTGAAAAATGACCAATCTGATTGATATGCTGCAGCAATATGTCATCGAGTTCTAATAGCTGCTTTGTGTGAATTTTAATACCTCTCTCTATAAACCATTGCTCGGCTTCCCAAGCTTTAGAGACAATGACTTCAAGATGTTGACCACTACTATTTTTATGCGAAACGTAGCCTGAAACATGTCTAATCTCATCTAATTGCTTATCGGTACTTTCAACAAAATAAGTAGCCCAACTTTGAAGTAGTTCATCTTTCTCGTAAAATCCTAGTACTCTACCATTATACTGGAATATAATGTAATCTGCCAATCGCTTAACTTCATCTACAATATGAGTGGCCATTAATATACTCTTAGTGCCTGATTCCATATATTGATGTAAAGCTTCAATCATCGCCTTCCAAGCAATCGGATCAAGTCCAGAGGAAGGCTCATCTAGTATCAATAGATCTGGTTGATGCGATAAGGCTAGACATAG
>DXHF01000469.1 GCA_019113605.1 Candidatus Paenibacillus intestinavium | reverse complement strand
ATACGCTACGTTAGCCTCCACAACGTTATCAATGTCCGCTTTTTGAACTACCTATTCAAATCGAAGTTCAAAAAGCGGGCTTTCAGAACCGAGCAGGTGAAGTCAAATTTTGAGAAGGAGGACGCTCCAGTGTACGTAATTGGTACACGAGTCCCGGACTTCCCAAATTCACTTCAGATGCGATGTCGAATATGCTACGTTAGCCGACACAGCGTTATCAAAGTCCGCTTTTTGAACTACCTTACACAGCAAGCGTATTTAAGTACTCTGCAATGATGTTAGCCGGAATCGCAAACCCCATTCCTTGAGCCTCCGAATTGACTGCCGTATTCATCCCAATGACTTGTCCCGCTTCATTCAACAAAGGGCCACCAGAGTTTCCTGGGTTAATTGAGGCATCCGTTTGCAGCATATGTTCAAATACTTGAGGCATGCCTTCAGAATTTTCAATCGTAATCGGCCTTTCCGTTGCACTAATGATGCCCATTGTTAATGTGGAGTCATAACCAAGCGGATTGCCGATAGCTAGTACCCACTGTCCGATAGCTAGCTCATCTGAATTTGCTAGCGTTAGCGCAGGAAGACGAGCTCCATTAGGCACATCAACCTTCAACAGTGCAATATCAAGCTCACTACTACTGCCAATAACTGTGGCAGTCATCGCTTCATCGTAGCCATTAATGGACACTTTAACTTGCTTGGCATCAGCTACAACATGTGCATTCGTTACAATGTACCCCGAAGCATCTACAACAAAGCCTGTCCCAGACCCACTTAATTGTAAATTAGCTGCATCGTCCATTTGTGAATCTGTTTCGGAATGACCGCCGCGTTGATTAGGTGTGCTCTGATCTTGTTGATTCTGCCCACGTGGCATCTCACCGAAATATTGCCACATCCGCGGATCATTGAACATGCTAGTAGCTTGCGATTCTGTATAGGTCTCGATCTTCACTACCGAAGGTGAAGTCGCTGCATATACATCTGAGGTGCTGCTAGCTGTTTTGGATTGAGATGCAGTAACTATTCCAGCTTCAACGAAACTTGTACTCTCCGTATTCGAATAATATGCTGTGCGATTACTAGCTTCTCCAGTAAAAAGATTCATGCGATCTGCGGTGCACGCTAGACCCCCGATCATTAATGCACCTGCAAGAAAAGCAGATAAATAGACTGCTATGCCGTTTTTTCGATCCTTTTTCTTGTTATCCCTCTTTCTGGCTTTCTTTGTCTCTTTCAGCGGAGGTAATTGCGCTACCTCTTTATAGTAAGCTTCGAATTGATCGTTATCCATATGAATGCTCCTCCTGTATCCTTAATAATTATTCTTACTTGATTGGATACTTTTATTGTGAGGGATTCACCTTAAAACAACGTTAATCTAACTATAAAGGAATATAAAAAAAGGGGATCATCCCTTTGTCATTTTTGCAATGACTTTTGGGACATCCCCTTACATTTATATATAATATAATATTAACCAGTATTACGTAAGCCTGCTGCAATTCCGTTAATCGTAAGCAGTACTTCACGAAGTAACTGTTGGTCGTCCCCGTCTTCAGCACGAATCGCACGAAGCTCAGCAAGTAATTGCACTTGCAAATAGCTAAGCGGATCAACATACGGATTACGCAAACGAATAGACTCTTGAATAACAGGAACATTATCCAAAATTTCTGTTTGATTCGTAATTTTCAAAATAAGCTCAGAAGTTAATTTGTACTCCTGTTCTACTTGTGTGAAGATACGATCACGAATCGTGTCATCAGTAATCATACCAGCATATAGCTTAGCGATAGGCATATCTGCCTTCGCAAGTGCCATTTGCAAGTTATCAATTAAACTGCGGAAGAACGGGAATTTCTCATACATAGTTTTCAATGTATCCAGTTTATTCTCATCATCGCCGATATATTCAGCGATCGCAGTACCTGCTGCATACCACGCAGGTAACAAATAACGACTTTGCGTCCAAGAGAATACCCAAGGAATCGCACGTAAATCTTCAAATCGATCACTATTTTTACGCTTAGATGGACGAGAGCCTATGTTCAGCTCACCAACTTCATTAAGCGGTGTTGATTCTTTGAAGAAGGTTAAGAAGTCAGGGTCTCTAAAGATTAGATCCTGATACTTATTCAATGCCGTTTCTGAGATCGAAGCAGCAATTTCTTCCCACTCTTTCTCTACCTGTTGAGCTTGCTCTGGGTATTTCGCCAGACGAGCAGCTGTAATAAGCGCCCAAGTCGCTTGCTCTAAGCTACGGTAAGCAATACCTTGCAAGGAATAACGTGAAGAAAGAACTTCACCTTGCTCCGTAATTTTAATACCAGCACCAACAGTATGTGGTGGCTGTGCAAGAATACTACGATTAAGTGGCATTCCACCACGTCCTAGCGCACCGCCACGACCATGGAAGAACTTCAACTTAACATCATACTCATTACCAGCAGCTGTAATGTTGTTAAGCGCTACACGAAGCTCCCAGTTGGCAGTAACTGCTCCACCGTCTTTGTTACTATCAGAGTAACCTAGCATAATTTCATGCATGTTACCACAAGCTGCAACAGCTTTACGGTACAACGGAATGTCAAATAATTGCTTCATAATGCCAGGTGCTGCATGAAGGTCATCAATCGTCTCGAACAATGGAACAGCTTGCATCGTACAAACCGTAGTACCATCATCTTCCACGCGGTACAAACCAACTTCTTTGGCAAACACCATAACCTCTAGCATATCACTAGCTGCCTCAGCCATACTGATTAAGTAACTAGTAATACAGTTTTTCCCGAATTCCTTCTGCGCTTTAGCAACGACTTCATATACATTCAAGCATTCACGAGTCGACGCTGAATATTCCTGATGCTGTGATGTTAATGGACGTTGATCCTCTAACAATTTCACCAGCAACGCTATTTTCTCGTCTTCCGACAATGCACTATAGTTAGCTTCAATGCCTAGCTTAGCCAATACTTCAGTCATTGCATTTTCATGCTCTTGACTATGCTGACGAATATCAAGCGTCATGAGATGGAAGCCGAACAATTCGACTTGACGGCATAACTTAGCAAGGTAAGTATCAGCGAAGTAATCCGCATAATGACTACGCAGGCTGCGATCAATAATTTTCAGATCTGCCATTAGCTCATCCGGAGTTACATAATAGCTATTAGGCTCAGCCGCATCAGGATCGATAGTATTCGCTAATTTTTCTAACATATAGCCAATTTTCACACGGTATGGTTCCGTTGGATTTCTCCATAGATCAACATGGGTAAGCTCAATTTGCGCTTGGTCCTTAGCGATCGACGCAAGTAACTCATCTGTTACTTGTACAAGATTAGTGCTGAAGCTCAGCATTTCCATCATGCCGCGAATTTGCTCCTCGTACTTACGAACAGCAAGTGAACGATGAAGATTCAATGCCTGCAACGTAACATCAGAAGTTACAGATGGGTTACCATCGCGGTCCCCACCAATCCATGAACCAAAACGCAAGTAGGTTGGTACATGCCAGTTCTGTCCTGGGTAGTATTTACTCAGACAACGTTCAAGTTCTTGATAAACGTCCGGCAATACATGGAAAATCGTCTCGTGGAAATAGTACATCCCATTGCGCACTTCATCGAGTACTGTTGGCTTGCGGTCACGCAGTTCATCCGTTTGCCATAACGTAATCACTTCATTTAATAACTTCTCACGGAGCTGTTCACGCTCCCGGAAGGTTAAAGTAGGGTTAT
>DXHF01000468.1 GCA_019113605.1 Candidatus Paenibacillus intestinavium | reverse complement strand
AGTTAATTGCTCACATTGCGACATCCATTTTTCAAGCAGCAATTGATGCTCCGCTTGACCTGTAACAAATGGTTCCATCCGACTCACCTCACACTATTTCCTAGCTTCATATTCGCCGTCGAATAATCTACGTTAGCATATTCATCGTGATCACTGTCAGCGATTTTGAACTACCTATTCCAATCGAAGTTCAAAAAGTGGGCTTTCAGAACCGAGCAGTTGAGACGTTACTTGAGAAAGGCGGAAGCGCAAATGTACGTAATTGGTACATGCGAACCGTACTTTCCAAGTTCGTTTCAAATGCGACGTCGACTATGCTACGTCAGCATAATCATCGTTATCAAAGTCCGATTTTTGAACTACCTATATAAGGTTCTTTTCTCTTTCTGTTAGTCTGCGTCCGTACACGTCCACCACCAACTCCCCGCCATTAAGACCAATTACGCGATCAGCGAATCGCTCTGCCCAGTCTCCTTGATGAAGGACAGCAATAACGATAATACCTTGTTCTTTACATAACGCTTTTAATTCAGCCAATACTAATTCGGCTGCATGTGGATCAAGCCCGGCAACGGGTTCATCGGCAACAATAACTTTTGCACCATGCACTAACGCTCTTGCAATCGCAATACGCTGTTGTTCTCCACCGCTGAGATGCTTTGCTTTCATTTTAGCCTTATCAAGCAAACCACGCTTTTCAATCATATCCATTGCACCCATATAATCATCATTGCGCATCAAGCCTGTCCATCTTCTCCACGCAGGAGTTTGGCCTACTGCCCCGATAATTACATTTTTCAACGCCGTCTTATCTGGAAATAAGAATGGCTTTTCCTCTAAGTACGCAACTTCTTGCTTCAACTTCAACTTTGCCCGAAAGCCACCCTCAAATATATTGTTACCATTAAATATATATTTGCCAGATGTCCAGTTTTGTTGGAGTGCGAGACATTTCAATAATGTAGATTTTCCACTTCCGCTAGCACCTTTGATCGCTATGAAGTCTCCCTCATAAGCATCGAAAGTAATATTTTTCAACAGCTTTGGACCGCCTGGAATTGATTTAGATAGTTTTTGTATTCTTAACATTTTTCGCATCCTTCCCATTTATGCAAACGCTTCTAACTACTAGTTTACGTCAAAAAAACAACTCTTTCCATACGAACAAATGTTTGGTATACTATTATCAGAACACATGTTCTAATAATTCGTTATTAGGAGGCTTGATTAACATGCATTCCAATCGTCAACATTTTCGTTTCGTAGAGAAATTCCCACCTCAGCGAGATCTTACGTTCACCTTTTTTGATGATGGTAGACTAACAATTGAAAATAACGATACTGGTGAGCAAGTTAAGCCTTCAGAATTACGTCGAGAAAGTAAAGACTTCTATGTACAACGCCGCATTTCCTATATTAAGAACAAATTAATAGAATGCAAACAACGTCATGCACAATAGTGTCATTTCTCGTAACGCAGTTTCCTATTCATTGACTGCATCGCTTCAATAGGTTAGATTGAACATAGTAGCATCCATGTAGATAAGGAGTTTTCATACTATGTCGCAACAAATATTATTTGATCTTGATGATACATTAATCTATTGTAACCGTTATTTCTTTCAAACTATAGAACGATTTGCTCAGCAAGTTGTAAGCTGGTTCGATAATACTATAATAACCGCTGATGAAGTGAAAGCGAAGCAAGCCACACTTGATACATTACTTATAGCTGAGACCGGCTTCAAAAGTGTACATTTCCCGCAATCCTTTATCGATACGTATCATTATTATTGCCACTTGTATGGTCGTGCTTCTTCTCCTGTTGAGATTGATACACTTTGGAAGCTTGGATTGGACGTTTACGGTCATGAGACGGAAGCCTATCCTCATATGGAGGACACATTGAAACAATTAACGCAGCAAGGACATCAGCTTCATCTCTATACAGGTGGAGAGCAGAAGATTCAATTACGTAAAATACAAGATATGTCACTTGATCGTTACTTTCATGATCGTATCTATATTCGTCAGAAGAAAAACATTGCTGCACTGGATGAATTGCTAACTGCTAATTCATTTGATCGTGAGCGAACTTGGATGATAGGCAACTCTATTCGCAATGATATTGTCCCTGCATTATCTGCTGGCATCCATGCTATTCATGTCGTTGTTCCCGATGAATGGTGCTACAATATTATAGACGTTAATATTGAGCCTAAAGGTCAATTTCTATCCGTTCAATCATTACAACAAATCCCACCATTCATTTCACGCTATTAATATTTTACATCTTAAAAGCTAGCACAGATTGGGACGCCCCTCACTGCGCTAGCTTTTTTCATTATTCTCTATCTTTAAGAATCGAATATACATATGTATCGTGTGCTACTCCATTTTGATACATATATTCTCTCAAAATGCCCTCTTTTTGAAATCCAGCTTTAACTAGCAATTTATTAGATGCTTCGTTTTCTACGAAAACTACTGCCCCAATGCGAGTCAGACCTAATTCATCAAATCCATATTGAATGACTTTAGATACGGCTTCGAAGATATAGCCCTTTCTCCAGTGTTCAGGATGTATTTCATAGCCTATTTCTGCTCGTCTATGTTTGAGAGACCAAGCATTAAATCCAACTGTCCCAATGATTCCCTTACTCCCTTTTATTTCAATTCCCCAACGTATTCCTCTTTTATCCTTATAACTATTTGCAAAAAAATCAACAAATGCTTCTGCTTGTTCGATATGATCTAATGTATCTTGCCCATAATAGCGAGTTACACTTTCATTGGAAAAACAAGCGAACATCCCCTCAGCATCAGCATTTGAAATTTCTCTTAGTACCAATCTATCTGTCTTTAACATTGGAAACATTTCTTGTTCCTCCCATTCACTAGACTTCTGGAGATCACGGTGTATATTCTATAATATCATTTAAAGGTTTCCGCCGAAGTGGAACTGTCATTCCGGATAATTAAAAATCGCGACTTGCCAGTTCAGATTGAAAAGCACTCTTATCTATACTTGCATATAATGTAAGCAATCTGACCGTCATCGTTTCCACATTTTCCTTATCAATACGATGAACAGCAACAGAAGTGCAACAACGATGACTACTATGATCGCCGGAATAGCATACCCTCCCTGTTGTTTAGATTTCTCAGCATCCATTGTTAATCCAGGATTAATAGACTTGATGCCTGAATCCTTCATCGCCGCTTCACTTGCATTGTCCCAAGGTCCCGTTCGCCCACACAAATTCATTCGAAGCACTCCTTCCTGAACGCTTCCAAATACCAAATATTCCGTATCTTTAATAAAAGGATCCCACCCGTTATCATAAATCTCAAGTTGAGAGATCTCTACTCCTTTCCAAGCCTCATCGATCTGGAACACAGTAAGTCCATCCTTTTTAATCTGGACTGCCTTTCCTTTAAATACGACAGTGCTATCGTCCAGCTCCTCCTTAACGGGAAGTGGCGGTGCGCAAGACAAGGCTTCAACTTGCGGTGCCGCACATAAAATAGTTACAACTAAAATGAGTAGGATTGCCGTAAAAAGTTTTTTCAAATGACCCCTCCGCTCTTTTTCACTAGACCTTCTGACGATTACAAGTGCAAGAAGGTTACTGAGAAATAGCCTCAAATAGATTTTTTAATTCCTTTTTTTAGCCCAATTATTAATAAAACTAATCCAAGTATTAAGAAACCCACTACAAATAAATTATCAAAAATACCAGGCATAGTTGGTTCAGAGGGATACGTGCCAGACCAGATATAAACCTGCTCTTCGACATTTGTTGTTCACCTCACATGTAACTAATTATAATACTGATTGATTTAACTCAAGTGCTCCTTCCACAATCTATGATAAATAAATATGAATAATATGACATATAAAGCTCCAAGTAAAAATTATGTACCAATATTTTCAATCAGTTTATTCTGTAAAGGTCAGTGTGACCACCTGCACTAAGTCCATTCCTTCAAATTCAGATGGCGAAAAAAAGCTCTCCGTAGAATAACTTTTCATACTCGTACCGCTGTCATAAATCATAATCGCCACTGGTATTTCTTTGTCGAGTTCAATCTCTTGAAAATCGGTCAGAAATCCTTTTGTAGAGGCTACGATTTTGTAATCAACATCAAGTTTTCCGATTTGATAGGAGGCTCGCCCATTTGTATTGATGTGCATATCTATTGCATAATCATCTTTAAGCAACATCGCAAACGTACCTTCCAATCGGCCATCGGGGGCAGCGTACTCTCCCAATGAAATCTGTCCACCTCCCACAGTGTTCCATATACCGTTATCTTCTAAAATATAAACATTTGCTTTAAGAGTTTTTGCGATTTTTGGAGCCTTAAATGATATGATATTCACATCACCTACGAGAGCCAGGGATTGTAGAAGAAATGTATCGTTTTCAGATAACTCAAAGGGTGCAACACCCTCTTTATCAAGTAATTTCTGTGTCCCTGTATCGTTGGAACAAGAAGATATTGTCATTACCATAGCAATAGTTAAAACTATTGTAAAAACCTTTTTCATTCAATTACCCTCCTAAAAAGCATATCGAATATCTTCCTAATATCTCCCGTGAGTATAGAAAATCTTTTATAATTTTTTCTTCCATCCACGAAACTTAATGTAATAGTATGTCGGTAATACTGCACA
>DXHF01000045.1 GCA_019113605.1 Candidatus Paenibacillus intestinavium | reverse complement strand
AGTCCCATCGGTCGCCCCACTTATTTGAAAAAACACTCGGTTAATCGTTGGGGATTAGCCAAGCGGTAAGGCAACGGACTTTGACTCCGTCATCACAGGTTCGAATCCTGTATCCCCAGCCATCATATATGCGGAAGTGGCTCAGCGGTAGAGCATCGCCTTGCCAAGGCGAGGGTCGCGGGTTCGATTCCCGTCTTCCGCTCCATCTTTACGGGATGTAGCTCAGCTTGGTAGAGCACCTGGTTTGGGACCAGGGGGTCGCATGTTCAAATCGTGTCATCCCGACCAGTTTATTACTGTTAACTCTTTAGCATAATGCTAGAGAGTTTTTTTGTGTTTTTATTTCGTTTTCGTTAAGCTCTGCTTTTACTTATAACGATAATGATTGTATGAAAATTACCCGAAATGGGTAACTTAAATTAATATAGTGAGTAGTAATAAAAGATGTATAGGAGGAATTGTTCGTGAAATCTAGTATGAGGATAGTAGTTATGCTATTTGTACTCTTATCGTGTACAACAGCACAGTTATCATCTGAAAAGGTATCTGCGGCTGAACAAGATAAAACTCATCATTTTGGATTTAAGAAAAGTGTTGATGAGAAGCTACCTTCGATTCAAGAGGAAGGCTTTGCCCATATTATTGAAAAGAATAATGCTTTATTTCTTGGTAATACATCGAAAAAGGTGCTATACCTTACTTTTGATAATGGATATGAGAATGGTTTTACTACACCGATACTTGATATTTTGAAGGGAAAACAAGTGCCAGCGGCGTTTTTTGTTACGGGTCATTATATTCAAGATCAACCCGAGCTTATTAGGCGTATGGCTAAGGAAGGACATATTATAGGCAACCATTCATGGAGTCATCCTGATATGACGACGATGAGCAATGATCAGATTAGACAAGAGCTGACAAAGGTCAAAGACGGTGTAGCTCAGTTAACAGGTCAATCCATGATGAATTACTTACGACCACCAAGGGGTATATTTAACGATCGTGTACTAGCAATTAGTTATGAGGAAGGCTATATAAGTGCCTTTTGGTCACTTGCCTATAAGGATTGGGAAGTGAATAAGCAAAGAGGAGCAGATTATGCTTATCAACAAATAATGAAGCAGATTCATCCTGGAAGTATTATGCTTATTCATTCCGTATCAAGTGATAATGCAGGAGCGCTAGCACGTATTATTGATGATGTACGAGCAAAGGGATATACATTTGAAAGCTTAGATCAGCTAATGGCTGAAAGATTGTTAGAAAATTTATTTCCCTAGAAGTGTAAGTTCAAAGTGCAGGTTTTTGAATTACCTGTAGTAAGAATAGATAGATTAGCATTAAAATTTATAGGTAAAATACAAGGAGCCCCACTAGTCCACGTTAATGGAAGAGTGGGGCTATAATGTCTGGAATAAAAAAGTTTGCTCTCTATGTCGTTGGCTGCTTGGCAAAGAAATGGGTGAGTGCCTTATACACTTCCCCTTTATCCTTAATGACGGAATACTTAAACTTTTTATTTGAAATATTTTTATAAGCACTCATTAGCGTACTATTCCGATTGTACTGATTAATCTCACCGTAGCCAAACATATTACTTACTTCCATTAATTTCTCAATTAACCGTACACAGCGTTCATTATCTGAGGTAAGATTATCACCGTCTGAGAAGTGAAACGGGTAGATATTCCATTGTGCAGGAGCATAACGTTGCTCAATAATATCAAGCACACGTTGATAGGCTGAGGAGCAGATCGTACCGCCACTTTCCCCACGAGTGAAAAATTCCTCTTCGGTTACTTCCTTCGCTTCCGTATGATGAGCGATATAGACAATCTCTACATGCTCATACTTACGTCTTAGAAAACGACTCATCCAGAAGAAATAGGAACGAGAACAGAATTTCTCGAAAGCGCCCATACTGCCGGACACATCAAGAATTGCAAAAATAACGGCATTGGATTGAGGTTTTACAATTTCTGTCCAAGTCTTATAGCGTAGATCATCTGGTGAAATACCGCCAATACCTGCTTTACCCTCATTAGCATTGCGACGTAAATTTTCGAGCAGTGTACGTTTCTTGTCGATATTGGACATAATCCCTTTCTTTCGTATATCATGAAATACAATTTCGGTTGTTTGCATCTGATCCTTCTGCTTCTGTTCCAAATTAGGGAGCTCCATCTCATCGAACAGCATATCCTCTAGCTCATCAATACTGATCTCAGTATCAAATACATCTTCGCCGGGTTGATCTCCAGCGTCCTGTCCTTTACCTGGTTTTTTGCTAAGCTGTGGATCTACACCAAGTACATCACCAACCTGAGAGTCTCCATCACCTTGCCCAACATGTTGCTTCTTGTTGTAATTATAGATGAAATGAGCTTCATCTAGGCTCTTAATAGGCACTTTAACGGTGCGGCGACCATCAGATAAGATGATACTTTCATCAGATACTAGATCTGGTAAATTATTTTTAATCGCTTCTCTAACACGCTGCTGATGTCTTGCTTGATCATTATAGCCTTTACGATGTAAGGACCAATCCTCACGAGATACGATAAATAGGGGCTGCTGTTGCATCGTTGTACACCTCATTTCTGTATCCACATTACTATGTATACATTGTATGCATAGCTTAAGTATGTATGATGAAATGTTCATGTTGGAATTTACAGCAGAGAGGACAATAGCAATTAGTACAACTTACTAATCCTAAGCTTGATGAGCGATCGATTGAAGTAGTATCTATATGGCTTATGGTCTATTTCCAATTATTGGATTAGTGAAGAGAAGAAAATTTAGTACTAATAGTGGAGTTAATTCATAAATGTGTGAACATTAAAAGAGCGAAATGAGAGTCGATGTGAAAAAATTATTTGAAGCATTGAACTATCTACACGATGTTGGTCAAGTATATTATGAAAGGGCAGTTCCTCGTCGTTGTGTTAACGACATGGAACTGCCCCATTTCTTGCACGCTATAAATACTATGAGAATTTGAACCAGCTTAAGTCAAACTGACTACCTGGCAAGAAGACGAAAGTTACCGTTTGTTTTCCTTTAATTAATTCTAAGTCGTACTCATTTACAGTATAGTCATCTGAATAGCTGAACTCTACTAGCTGCTTACTATCGCCATTGTTACCGCTGAACAAAATAGTAATTGTATTTTTATCAATTGGTGAATGTCCACAGATCGTTAGCTTTGATGTACCTGCTTCGCCAAAATCCATATCCTCGAAAATAATCGATACATTGTTACCAATATTTTCAATAGACTGCTCTGTAATTGTGAAGGAGTCACCGTAAAGATGATTGTAATCCAGCGCACTTAGCTGTTCGTATGCTTTATTAATTTTCGTGAATTGCAATCCTTTTAAATGGATTTTGCGGTTCAACACGATAGCAAATGAAGTCACGCCTGTAAGACGTTTCCCCAGCTGATACGTTTCTGGCTGATAGACATTCCAAATTGTTTCCTTATGATAAGGCACAGTTGCAAGCAATGTTGATTGCGGTTCATGTGGATGGCCTTCCCATAGATCAATCGTGAATGGTTCACCATCCAACGAGAACACTGGCAAGGTTACTTCATTAGAGCCATAGCTACCGAAATCAATTTTGTCGAAGAAAATAATACTTTCTCCCTCACGAGCTGTAGCGACGCCACGCTCATTACCATTCGTTAGATTGCTGCTTCGTTCATTGTGATAGCCTGCAGAAACGAAATCATAGGGGTTAATAAAAGCCTGACCTAATCCGGAGATACTGAACTCCATAAGCGAATAATGCTTAATCGAATCTGAACCATTCGTCGTTCCACAGCGAATATAAAGTTCACCATCACCTAGAGCGTTAATAATAGCTTGGTGACCATTCGTTTCAAGTGTTGCCATATTAGCATCTACACCGGCTACATTCGTAATTCTCCATTGAACGTCTTGATGAGTAGCGTTGCTCGGATGAATGTTCACTTGAACAGGAACGGATTGCTTCTCTGCATTAAGCTGATTACCTTGTGGACAAATAATCTCGATTTTTCGAACCGGAATATCATCTAAAGTTACATCAACTTCAGTATGATCGACCTGCTGAGGAGCATAGGAATAAAGTGAATATTGTTCCTCAGTAGCGCTTGTCTGCTTTGGCGCGACAGCTAACAATGTCAGTTCATTGCTCGGCAAGCCATTAGCTTCAGCACGAACTTTAATCTCTCCAGGCTCTAATGTACTAGCGATAATAGCAAGTAGCTTACCACTGAACATAAGTCGATTCGTACCTTTGTAGCTATCATAATCTGTGCTATCGCCGTTATCTAAGCCAACAAGTCTTCCAGCACCTTCAACGGTAATATGAACGCGATTATTTGCATTCGCAACAGGCTGACCATGCTCATCGGTCGCGGAAATTTCGACAAAGATAAGATCTGAGCCATCCGCTTGTAACGTTTTCTTATCAGCAGTTTGCACAAGTGCTGCTGCATCTCCGAACGAAGCTTGACTATCAGTCGCAATAATGTTGCCTTGTTCATCGTAAGCAATAGCTTTCAAAATACCTTCCGTATAAGGGATTTGCCATTCACCTAATAGCTGTACACCATGGAGGTGATCGATATTGTATACGCCTTGTGATACATCATTGAAAAACAGTTCGATTTTCGGCGCATTAGAGCAAACACGCACATCGATTAATTGACCTTCTGAGAAATCCCAATAGGGGAATATATGAACCATCGGGCTTACTTTATAATTGGTCCATTCCGCTTGGTAAATGTAATATGAATCCTTTTTGAAGCCAGCAGTATCGAGCTGTCCAAAGTAAGAGTTTTTCGTATGGTAAGGAGTCGGCTCACCGATATAGTCAAAGCCAGTCCATATAAATTGACCTAATGAGAATGTTGCATCACGATCTGCTGTAATACAATATTCTGTGTTTTTGGCTCCCCAGCTAGTCGAGCTATTTCCAAGCGCTGAGCACTGCTCATCATCATCAGCTAAGACAGACTGTGCTAGCGGGAAATGATAGATACCTCTACTTTGTACGGTCGAAGCGGTTTCGCTTCCATAGATGATCCAATCAGGATGCTCTTCATGGTGACGGTCGTAATATTTCTCAGCATAGTTATAGCCAGCAAATGTCACGATATCCGCACATTTCTGTGCATTTTCCCAAGGCATATAGTTCGATCCAATCGTTACGACAGCATTTTTCCTAGGATCATGAAGCAGTACCTCATCTAAAAGCTCCTGAGTAAGCTCCTGACCGCGTACATTAGCATGTGTATCATAGATCTCATTACCAATACTCCACATCAGCATGCTTGGACGATTACGATCTCGACGAACCCAGCTAGCGATATCCTTTTGCCACCACTCTTGATAGAATCTCGCATAATCATAAGTATTTTTCGGTCGCTCCCACATATCGAATGCTTCAGATACGATAAGAACACCCATCTCATCCGCTAATTCCATTAGCTCGACAGCAGGCATATTATGAGCGGTACGAATAGCGTTAACGCCCATTTCCTGCAATAGCGTAATTTGGCGACGCAGTGCAGTTTTATTGACTGCAGCACCTAGACTCCCAAGATCATGGTGCTGACATACACCATATAATTTCACATGACGATCATTAAGGAAGAAACCTTTATCGCGATCAAATTCCATTTTGCGGAATCCGAAGTTTTGTATTTCTAAGTCCGTGCTAGCGTCATTAACAAGTAGCTCGGTTTGAAGTCGATACAGATTAGGGGAGATTATATCCCATAGCTTAGGCTCACTTACAGACATGGTGCCTTTAACGGTTATCGTCTGGCTAGCTTCAGCAGCAATAACAATTTTTTGTTCAGCAATGATCGCATTGGCAGCATCAATAATTTGGTGACGAACTTTATAAGTAGCCGAAGGATCAAGTTGCTCAGAGAACGTAAACTCGGCATCAATAGCTACTGTCCAGTCAGTTCCACTTTGTTCAGTAGTAATATAGATTCCTTCGGATACGATATGGTTTTTCGGATACGATTTCAGCCACACATTACGATAAATACCTGCGCCAGAATACCAGCGAGAGTTGGGGGATTGATGAATGACTTGAACGTAGATTTCATTGTCGCCAACGATTAAGTAATTTGTAATATCAAGCTCAAAGCTAGAGTAGCCGTTTTTCCATGTGCCAACCTCTTGTCCATTGACAAATAAAGTGGAGTCCATGTAGACGCCTTCAAAGTAAAGAGATGTTATCGAATCAGAGTCAAGCTTTGTTAAGTGTAGTGTTTTGCGATACCAGCCTTCACCATTTTCATATAAATTATTCGAATCATAGATTAGCCAATCATGAGGAATAGTTACTGGCATCCAAGCGATTTCACCAGCAACGACTGTTTCTAAATTAGTATGAAGTGGTTGTTTCGTGAAATACCAATCATTGTTAAATTTTCTTTGTAAACTCATATGTGTCAAGCTCCTTTAACAAAAAAATTAATTTAGTTCATGAATACATGTTCAAAACTTCTAAAACTAATAAGTAAACATCTGGAACGCGTCTGACATAAGATAGTCTCCTATGAAATCATAGCATGTAAATAGTTTTTTCTCTATGACTAGTGCTTACTTTATACTCTAAAATATTAATATAAAGTGTTCTAAATATCGACACGGAATTGAGCATTGAACATTATGATCCACTAGTATGACATAAGCACATGATGGTACACTAGAGCTAGGAAGTGGAAGTTCAAAATAGCCACTTGTGATCATGATGCAATGCTAGCTTAGCATTTTCGGCGGCGAATATGCCCCCTATCGAAAGCCTGCGTGTGCTCACGTATCAATAACATTCCTGTAGGGGCCTAATTTTAGCCTTTGAAAATAAAAGGGACCTCTGGTAAAGTGGGGTTGCAACGGGTCATAGCCC
>DXHF01000467.1 GCA_019113605.1 Candidatus Paenibacillus intestinavium | reverse complement strand
CACAGTCTGCTTTCCGCTTAATTGGAGCCGTCCTAATGGAATATGAAAAGACTTTTGGCAAAAGAAAATTTGGATAAGAAGCGTTGAGAAAACATTGTATTTCAATTTACACAATAATTAGGACTTGACCTCTATACTGATCGAATGAGCTGATTTCGTGCATTAGACATCATTTTTGATGTCTATACTGATCGAATGAGTTGATTTCGTGCATTAGACATCATTTTTAATGTCTATACTGATCGAATGCGTTGATTTCGTGCATTAGACATCATTTTTGATGTCTATACTGATCGAATGCGTTGAATTTGTGCATTAGACGTCATTTTTATAAGTAACTAGCTCTATCTCTTCCCTTTAAAAGAAAGCTTAGCATTATTTAAGAGAAAGCTTACAAAATGACTTTACGTCCATGTAGTTTTACAGCTATACTATACATATAAGGTTTTTTGAAATAAAGTTTCACTCTGTGAAACTGCATTCAAATTTATAACAAAAAGGAGACTTATGATGGCTACTCAAAATGAATATTCTGTTCGTTCCACATTAACCTCTGGCGGTAAAGATTTCACTTATTATCATCTTGGTGGATTAGAACAACAAGGATTCAAAGATATTTCTAAACTTCCATTCTCCATTAAAGTGCTTCTAGAAGCAGCAGTTCGTCAATTTGACGGTCGTGCTATTACATCAGAGCATGTAAAACAATTAGCAAACTGGACAAATGGTCGCGAAGACAAAGAAATTCCATTTATCCCTGCACGTATCGTATTACAGGATTTCACAGGCGTTCCCGTTGTTGTTGACTTAGCAGCAATGCGTGACACCGTGAAAAAAGCTGGTGGAGATCCGAAAAACATCAATCCTCTAGTTCCTGTAGATCTTGTTATTGACCACTCCATTATGGTAGATGCTTTTGGTACTCCTGAAGCACTTGAATATAACACTAAAATCGAGTTTGAGCGTAATGAAGAACGTTACCGTTTCCTTCGTTGGGCACAAACAGCATTTGATAACTTCCGTGCCGTTCCCCCAGGAACTGGTATCGTTCACCAAGTTAACCTTGAGTATCTTGCATCTGTTGCAGCTACGAAAACAATTGATGGTGAAACCGTTGTATTCCCTGACTCTCTTGTTGGTACTGACTCTCATACGACAATGATCAACGGCCTTGGTGTTGTTGGTTGGGGCGTTGGTGGTATCGAGGCTGAAGCAGGAATGCTTGGTCAACCGTTATACTTCGTTATGCCTGAAGTTATCGGTTTCAAATTAATTGGCAGCCTTTCTGAAGGTGCAACTGCGACTGACTTAGCTCTTACAGTTACTGAAATGCTTCGTAAAAAAGGCGTTGTTGGTAAATTCGTTGAGTTCTTCGGTCCAGGTCTATCTAATATCTCTCTACCTGACCGTGCTACAGTAGCTAATATGGCTCCTGAGTATGGTGCTACAGTTGGGTTCTTCCCAGTCGATAGCGAGACGCTTTCTTTCTTACGTCAAACAGGTCGTAAAGAAGAGCAAATCGAGCTTGTTGAAGCTTACTATAAAGCACAAGATATGTTCCGTACGAATGAAACTCCAGATCCGATCTTCTCTGATATTATCGAGCTTGATCTTGCTACAATCGTACCGTCGCTTGCAGGTCCAAAACGTCCACAAGACCGTGTTGAACTTACGAACATGAAGCAAGAATACAACGATATTATCCGCAAGCCAGTTGATAAAGGCGGTTATGGTCTTTCTGAAGAAAAAATTGCACTAAGCGTTCCTTTAAAGCATCCAAATGGTGAAGAAACTGTGCTGAAAACTGGTGCGGTTGTTATTGCGGCTATTACAAGCTGTACGAACACATCTAACCCAAGCGTTATGCTTGCTGCTGGTCTAGTAGCTAAGAAAGCGATCGAACGTGGTCTTACTAAGCCTGCTTATGTAAAAAGCTCTCTGACTCCTGGTTCTCTAGTTGTTACAGAATACTTGAAAAAATCTAACCTAATCGCGCCACTTGAAGCTCTTGGCTTCCACGTTGCTGGATATGGTTGTGCGACATGTATCGGTAACTCTGGTCCACTTCCAGAAGAAGTTAGCCAAGCAGTTGCTGATAACGACATGACAGTTGGTGCTGTTATTTCTGGTAACCGTAACTTCGAAGGTCGTGTTCATGCTCAAGTTAAAGCAAACTATCTTGCATCTCCACCACTAGTTGTTGCTTACGCACTTGCTGGAACGGTTGATATTGACCTTTCTACAGAGGCTATTGGCTATGACACTCAAGGTGAAGCTGTATTCTTGAAAGATATTTGGCCAACAAACGAAGAGATTAAGCAGGCTGTTGCTTCATCACTTAACCCTGAAATGTTCAATAGTAAATACGAGAACGTATTTACACAAAATGAGCGTTGGAATGCAATTAATGTTCCTGAAGGCGAAAGCTATGAGTGGGATGAGAAATCAACATATATTCAAAATCCACCATTCTTCTCTGATCTTGGTACAGAATTGAATACAATCGCTGACATCAAAGGCTCTAACGTGCTTGCACTAATGGGTGATTCCGTAACTACGGACCATATTTCTCCTGCTGGTAACATCACAGTGAACAGCCCGGCTGGTCAATACTTGATCGATAACGGTGTTGAACGCAAAGACTTTAACTCATATGGTTCTCGTCGTGGTAACCATGAAGTGATGATGCGCGGTACTTTCGCTAATATTCGTATTCGTAATGCTGTTGCTCCAGGGACAGAGGGTGGTGTAACAACTTACCTACCAACTGGCGAAGTAATGTCTATCTATGATGCTTCCATGAAGTATCAAGCTGATGGTAAAAACCTTGTTGTTATCGCTGGTAAAGAATACGGTACTGGTTCTTCTCGTGACTGGGCGGCTAAAGGTACTTACCTTCTAGGAGTAAAAGCAGTTATCGCTGAAAGCTTTGAGCGTATTCACCGTTCTAACCTTGTAGGTATGGGCGTGCTTCCGCTTCAATTCAAAGCAGGCGAAAGCTGGACAACTCTAGGTATTACTGGACGTGAAGTATTCGATATTACTGGTCTTTCTAACGATGTTAAACCTAGCCAAGAAGTTAAGGTTACAGCGACTCGTGAAGATGGTACAGTATTCGAATTTAACGCTATCGTTCGCCTAGATTCACTAGTAGATGTTGATTACTACCATAATGGCGGTATTCTACAAACAGTTCTACGTCAAATGATTGCTAACATGTAATTAATGACATAAAATTAAAGACTAGAGGTAAGCGATCCGACAACGGAAGCTTATCTCTAGTTTTTTTTGCTTTATATAAAGGCGATTAATTGAGCTCTCGTCCCCGATAGTTTAATTTTCTCTACTCTTGAATCTCAATCGAAGCAGCATAACTCCCGTGATCATCTCCAGACCATTTGCCCCAGACTGTTAACACGTATGTCCCAGGTTCGGATGGAAGGACAAACGCATCCCCTTTAGCTGGAAGCTCCACATTATTTTGCTTATCCCAAAGTCCCACCCTAACGTTTTCGGGCTTGTCACCTTTGAAATTCAACGTGAGTTCGGTATTTGGCTTTACAACATAAACGGTCGTGTTTTTTACTAAGTTGTCGGGGCTAGGGGCATCCGCGATCGCATTGTTCCACTGGTAGGAACCTTTAATAAACTCAATCATTTGCCCGTCTGCTTCTCCCACAGCATTTGGCGGGTCATTCGAAACTAATGTTACCGTCTTAGAACATCCCATAACCAGTGCAATCGTCAAAAGCAAACAGATACCCATAATCACTTTACTTTTCAATATACAATCCCCTTTCTTTACTTAATTTACTGGAAGAATAAACTGTAATGTTCGTTACTGCCTGATAGCTTAACAAGAATAGTCAGAAAGCCGAAGTTTGATGTTCGTGTCGGTAACCGTAAACAGGCACGATTTGATCAACATATTTTTCTTATTCAATGAGGTATTCTCATATTCCTTGCTGTCTAAATAACGAAACCAAGCTAAATAATGTTGCAAATATTCCTGATATGTTAAATAAACAAATACTTAGTCCTAATAAAGTAAGCCAGAAGCTAAAATACTTGAATATTTTCAACATTATAATCACACCCTTTTAACAAAATTTTCAGATGATTTAATGTCTCTTCTTTATCAAACGAGCTAAACCACAAATAATCATCATTATCGAGAATTCTGAAATGACGACTGATCAAATTTTGTTGGATACGAAACGATATCTTCAGATTCCACACCACTCTGAACAGCCTCGTCTCAAGCTAATTATCACTACTGCCTTCTCCATTCGTCACTTTTCGTCTAGAAATAACGCCCATGCTGGGCGAACACAACAAAAAGGATGACATTTACGTCATCCTTTTTGTTGAAAAACAATTGAATTTAATATCCAAATTTATCATTATCAAAGTCTTTTTTCATTTGAATATACCCTTCAAATAAAGGTTCAAAAAGCAGGCGTTCAGAACCGAGAAGATGGAGTTAATTTTCGAAAGGCGGAAGAGCAAATGTACGTTATTGGTACATGCGAACCTACAATGTTTCTGCAAGAAACATACATCGGAAGCTTACGCTATACTTTCCAAATTCACTTCATATTCGACGTCGAATACGTTACGTTAGCATAATCATCGTTATCAACGTCTGCTTTTTGAACCATCTGCTACTATACCTTGAACTTCCCTACAGCTTTTCTCAGCTCACCCGCCAACGACCTCAGCTGCTCAGCTGAACTAGCTACTTCCTCTACGGAGGCTAGCTGTTCCTCCGATGCTGCTGCAACCTCTTGTGAACTGGATGCTGAATTATGGGCGATACGCTCAAGCTCTACTAATGAAGCAGCAATTTCTTCACTGCCAGCAGACATTTGCTGGGATGCTGCTGATACTTCTTGCACCTGCTCAGACACTTCCTTAACTGAGCGTAGAATAGAACGGAATGAGTCACCTGATGCATTCACTAGCTCAGAACCAATTCTTGTTTCATTCGCGGAGCTTGTTAATGAAGCTGTAACATGTTCAGAACGCACGCCAATCTCAGTAAGAATCTCTGAAATTTCATTCGAGGATTCTTTTGAACGTTCAACCAGTTTACGAATTTCTTGTGCTACAACGGCAAAGCCTTTCCCATATTCACCAGCACGTGCCGCTTCAATTGATGCATTCAACGCCAGTAAATTGGTTTGATTCGCAATATCAGCTATATGCGATAAAATACTGCCAATTCGATTATTTGATTCATTCAGCTCTTCCATCACCTCTGCCGCGCTAAATACGCGCTCTTCAATCGTCTCCATTTGCTCGACTGTTTTGTTAATAACCGTTTCGCCATGTATAGCTAAATCTGAAGTATCCGCAGCAAGCTCAGAAACGACGGAGGATGATTCTGCTATTTTCTGTATACCAATTGTCATCTCCATCATCGCACGCTGACTTTCTGTAGAGCTTTGCAGCTGAGTATCAGCATTCGCGGCAACACTTTGTATCGCTGTAGCGATTTCGTTAGTGGCTGCTTCTGTCTGAGCTGAAGTCTCCTTTAAGCTTGACGAGGAATCCGAAACCTCCCGTGAGGTTTGATCAATTTGAATTGTTAAATCTCTTAAATTAGTTATCATCTCATTAAATGCTTGGGATGCCTGTCCAATTTCATTGCCCACTGTAACCGGAACTTGAATCGTCAAATCTCCCACCGCAGCTTTTTTGGAGCTTTCCGCCAAGACACGTAATGGCTTGACTACCATGCGGACTAAAAATACAACCAGCAATATAGAAATGATAGACGCAATTACTGAAAGTAAACTGTTCTTAAGAGACAATCTATCTAACCGCTCTTCGACTTTATCATAGTCATAATCGACAGCGAATACTGCGATCACTTCTCCATCCGCATTCACAATTGGAGAGAAATAAGAAATCCATTTACCGAACTCAGATTCATAAATTGGTGAAAGTCCAACATTACCTTGTAAGGCATTGTGGTATTCTGCGACGACCCCATCGCTTGCGCCATAAGCTGTTCCTGCGTCAAGTCCTTCTTGTACTAGATTCTCACTTACTTGCATAAGGCGAAGCTCAGTCGCCCCATCCTTTTCAGTGAAGTCATTAGAAAAATAATAAGCATTTACTAAAGATTCATCATCAACCATCGCAGTTAATAACTTTCTTAGTATTGCCATTTCATTCTCTGCTAGTTGCTCACCATTTTTCATTGATGCTGCTAATGATTCGATTAAAACATTATTAGCCTGGGTCTGCTGTCCAAGCTTACTTCCCACTTGTTCAAATTCTCTAAATACCGCATTTACTTGTGTATTATAAGAAACTCTAGTTAGTATCGTATTTAATACAATTAATATTATTGCCAACACAATGGAACTTGTAACTACTAGACTTTTACGTCCTATCCATTTAAGCACGATCGGAACACTCCTTATTAATATAAATTAACTAACTTAACTTTAGTTATTATACATAATAAATGTTAGCTCCATACCTCTATATGTATTAGAAAACTATTAGCGTGTTATCATTATGTAAATCTATATTCTCGCCATCATACTCATTCGCTTAGCTGAACCTTGTAGCATAGGGGCAAATTCCTTCATCGACTCTAATGTTAATCTACTCGATGGACCTGATACCGCGAGTGCAGCAATTACCTCATTGTCACGCCCATAAATCGGCACACAAATGGCAGATACTCCACTTTCACGTTCCTCAAAACTTACTGCATAGCCCTGCTCCACTACTTCTAGCAATTCAGATTCATACGTTTCCATACTGCTGCCTTCACGCAACTGCCACGATGGATGTTGCCAAATTTCATGCTGCTCAACTGACGAAGCAAAGGCAATCAGCACTTTACTCGATGCACCTGCATATAACGGGAAGCGTGCACCAACTGGCGCAACCCGGCGAACAGGCTCATTACTTTGGACAGATTGGATTCGAATCCTTTCTACGCCTGAACGTACATAGATGCTCACCGTTTCTCCTAATTGATCACGCAAACGTTCCATTTCCTTCTGCCACATCGTAGATTGATCACTTTCCGGAGCCAAATTCGCTGATAACTCCCATACTTTCAATCCAAGCTGATAGCGCTCTGTTACAGGATCACGCTCGATAAACCCCTTATCCTCCAGCGTTGCAAGCATACGATGAACTGTACTTTTATGTAATCCAACATGCCCAGCAAGCTCCGTCATCGCCCATGAAGCCTTCAACGTGAAACACAATAATAGATCCAATGCTCGCTCAACCGATCTAACCGTAGATTTACCTTCCTCCATCTATCTCATCTCCCAAAACTTTTCGTTAACTTCTTGATAATCTTCTTGGCTACGAAAAGTTACTCCGTAAGCATATGCCAACTTTTCGTTAACTTCTTGATAATCTTTTATTTATATTGTAATCTGCTTATGCAATTTTTCGTTTCATGGTGTAAAACTCATTTTCAAAACTATTGATATTCGTTCTCACTTAGTATACTTCATTTATCATGATTCTGTAAATTTTTATCTTATATCAGCATGACGTTA
>DXHF01000466.1 GCA_019113605.1 Candidatus Paenibacillus intestinavium | reverse complement strand
GAATATCCAGCTCTTTGAACCACATCTTCCACTACAAAATCATCAAGCCCGCGTTCCAGTGCAAGCTGAAAGGCTGCATCTGCAAGTGCTTTAATAGTAAATTCTTTTTTGGTGTAGCGTAAGTTTCGGTTTATCATTCGTCTACTCCTTTCCATCTATATCTTTTAGTAGCATATAATATAATTGCCCAAAGTGCAATATTGCACTTTGGGCAATTATAATCTTAATTAGATTCAGAAAACTTAATTGATTGGATCATTTCAGTTGACGGGTCAAATAGAATGGTAACATAAACTCCAAATTCGTTGCCCTCCTTGCTTCTAATCCATAGTTTGAATTTCTCTTCAGACTTTTGGGCTGTTAGATTAGTACGACCGATATGCTTATAATCAATAATGTCTGCTCTGTATCGTTTTTCTGTTTCCTCTACCGCAACTTTACCCCATTTTGCGTATTCAGGCGCAGCTTTTACTTGAACGGAGGATATAATTAGTAACACTAATAGTAGTATCGTAAATTTTCTCATAATAATTTCCTTTCTGAAGAAGTTTTCAATAATTTCTCCTATATCATCCAGATCTATTCTGAAATTTGTCTGCCAATATAAATAGCCCCGATCGTCGATATACTCGATGCTCGGGGCTATTGGTTTCGACATAACTGCTCATTATATATGTGACATATATTCAAATGCTGTTGTTCCATAAACACTTTTAAAGTGTCTATTCAATCTCCTATAGTATATTTATAAACGCTAGTCTAAAGATTTATATTATTGCGGATCTTCAGTCGGCTAGTTAAATACCGATCAATGATTTCTGGTTCTTATATGCATATCATTTCATCGAAATGTAAAAAATACGAATAATGCCGTTATTATTATGAAGCGTATGATGAGTACAATAGCCACGGGGAGTTTTAATCTTGTTTTAATTGCTTCAAGGTTGTTTCGTAATAATCATCTATAATCTTCATTTCTTCAGTTAATGAGTCAATTACAAGTACGGAATTAACATTTTCTGAATTTACTGCTTTGTGTATCTTTTGATATACAGTAATGATTGCTTTCAATTTTTCTCTTTCCTCATCATCGATAGAATAAGAACGTGTTTCTAGTAAATCAAGATTTAGACCGTATAAAAAATAATCGATACGTATTAGGCTATACTGTAATAAGCTCCACTTGGTCTCAAATCCCCCCATTTCATAAGGACTCATTCTTGCCAATTCAGAATTGACACTTCGACTTTCTCCTTGAACAATTCTCCATGAATTAAACAGTATTTCTCTATCTTCTTCATTTTCCACTCCATGAGAATGATCGAGAAATTCCTCTAACCTTCCAGCTATATTCTCTCCTAAAACAGAAATAAACCTTAGAGCAGATTGAGTCTGACGTTGCTTTTGTTTGATGGAATACTGGTGGTCGTAAAACATTAGAAAATTATACCCAAGTGATATTATTAAAGTAGTACAAGAAGAGTTCTTATTTTAGAATGCTTCACTTCTGTAACCTACCTCTCTTTTCTAAACTTGATAATCATCTAAATACCGTAAGTGTGCTATGACTACAATACCCCACGAATAAATCCTGTTTAAGGTGTACTAGTTACTTTCTCTGTTTTCTCCAAACAAAGAAAACTATTAAACCCAATACTATAATTCCAACAACTATAACCCAAACATACGATTGAGTAAGCTTAAGTTCCTCATTAAGATTCACTTGTTCAATGGGCACTTTACCTTCCTTTAATGTAGTTGAGTCTCTTTCTAGATTCACTTTATTCGTTGGTACTTTACCTTCTCCTAATATAGCTAAATCATCATGTGCTTGAGCTAATATATTCGTTCGATCACACATTATCGATACAAGCTGCTCTTTATCTCCATACATATCAGATAGGTTGGCATAAACTAAATATTCCTTATCTTCTTCAAAATGATAACCGCAATCACCGCCACCACCTCCTGTATGAATAATAATTTGCGATTCAGATCCTCCCTTCCATATCTCACTAACTTCGAATAATGCGGATTTCGTCAAATATCCGTTCAAGTTTTTAATTTCCTTAACTTCAAGAACACGACCAGTAAAAACAGCCTCCGAACGATCAAGCTCTTCTTCGACAGTTAATGGTTGGGCACAAGAACAAGCATAAACATTCGAAGGTGTATAGATCGTCATCATACTCACCATGAAACAAAACAGTAAAAATATACTTACTTTTCCCTTCATCATAATCCCCCTTACTACCATATAGTTACTACCTCAGTTTGATCCGTTTCCAGTTGTTTTTCACAAACATAATAACAATGAATAACAAGAATGCCCCTATAATATACCATACAACTTTTTTCCAATTTAATAGCGCACCTGCATATTGACTCTTATAGTCGGCTTTTATGAATGATCCGTCGTTTACCTTTATTGCAATCGCATCATTGATATCAACGCCTTTAATATTGTAATATTCAGTACCTTTTGGATAGTAATTCGAAAAATTACCCCAGTATGTGCCTTCCTCGTCTGAATATAATGTAACTTTTCCAATTTTCGAACCGATTTGATCTGTTTCAATTGGATTATCCGAAGTGGTATAAGATTTACCGTCGTTCACAACAAATTTGTGAGCCCAATCCGCATGAATTGATCCTACTGTAATAAAAGTGCTTGCCAGCCAGAGTGAAATGAGCAAAAACAAATATTTCCTCACACTATCCCTCCTTGTTTCATCTCTTATACTGACGGAAATACAGATGTATTGTTGCACTATCTTGCATATTGTATTTACTAATAATGTAATATTAATATAGGAACTACAAATACAGAAATTATCAGTTCATAGACTCTGCCGAAATTGTCTCGCATCCGTTAAATATTGCGAACTTTTGGAAACAACTGTTCAAAGCTTTTCGCAATTGTGCTGTTTGTTTCACACCGCTCTCATACCAAATGTTTTTTACAACGAGTGTTCTAGTTTTTCTTTCCACAGTAATCTCGGCTCGTCCAATGAAGCTCTCTCCATATAATAGAGGCAGCACATAATGGCCGTATTTCCGTTTGACTGCAGGCGTGTAAATCTCCCAGGTGTAATCAAAGTCAAACAATTCATTGATAAGTTTTCTGTCCCATATAAAATTATCCAGAGGGGCAATAAGCTCGCAACGTAATTTTGGATTCTGATTTTTCAGAACTGCTTCAATAAGCGGTAAATCCTCCGCCAAGCAGTACAGCGTATCCTTCATTTGCTCGACGGTAACAGCAACAATGCGCGCTTTATGTAATAGCTGGCGGAAAACCTCTTTGCGCTGTGCTGCTTTCAGTCCCCATATATTCAACCATGCATCTGAGGCACGATTCCACAAAAGACCAACTGAGCCAATTCGACGTAGTACCCGCCACTTATGATGCTCAAGCTCATCTTCCAGCGGTTCTGATGCACTCAGTAGATTTGGCTTTATGTACATCTTGGCTATATCATAATATTTACGCGTTCCTTTTTTATGATGGATAATCAACTCTCCCGTCGAATACATATGTTCCAATACGGATCGAGATGAATTGTTTCCACTGCTCCAGTGGATGGCCGAGTGCCAAGAGAAATTCCCATCCAAGTTTAGATCATCCGAGCTTAGTGCACCATGACTTTGGATATGAGACCGTACTTGTGCTGTCAACGCTTCCATTTCGGGATAGCGTTCAGCATGTTTTCTTGCAGCCTGTCTGTATCGCTCAAAATACGGCCAGTCCTCGACAGGGATAATGGCCAAGTTCTTATCAGGATAATCGACAAGGCTTCTATCCTCGTATAGCAAATCGGCGAGCATTCCTTTAGTAAATCCTTTGATTCGCGACTGTAATACCAATTCGGCATTTTTTCCGCAAACATCGATAGGGTCGTATTGAATACAGCCAACTTGCCGAGCAAAGTCTAATACACCCTGCTTCCCGTTAAATTTATATTCGTCCAAAAGTCCGTGTTTCAACAACAGAAATTGCCTTGCCTGACGGTTTGTTAATTGGATCATGTGCGCACCTACCTCTAGTTTAGTTTTTTTCTTATTTCTAGCTTTAAGTAATACTACACATGAGGGCATCTTATCGTTATTGTCTTTCTTTTGTCGGGCCCATCACAGGTGGTACTGGTAAGCCTGCTTGACGTAATAGCACCATCATTTGGCCGCGGTGATGTGTTTGATGGTCAATTAAAAAACGTAATGATGCACCTTTTGTTGCAACACTTGCAATGTCCCTTCCATGCCACTTCCCATTCCTGTGAAAAATCATCCACTTGTCGATA
The DNA here is from genome assembly GCA_019113605.1 of Candidatus Paenibacillus intestinavium. Classification (GTDB taxonomy): domain Bacteria; phylum Bacillota; class Bacilli; order Paenibacillales; family Paenibacillaceae; genus Pristimantibacillus; species Pristimantibacillus intestinavium. The sequence continues at coordinate 2,660 of DXHF01000466.1, read as the reverse complement.
CATCCAAACGCCTCCTATATCATTTACTTCTCTTATATTTTATATAATATAAGAGAAGAACACAAACGTATGTTCCTGTTTTTGAGTATGTACAATAATTGAACAACTCCCGCAGCTTTCAGATTCAAATGATCTCTTCTCGTTCCTCTCTTACAAAGACGGAAATAAAGCGGACGCCAGTTAAATGCTGACGCCCGCTTAAGTCTTCGGTATAAAATTTACTCTTCACTAGTTCGGCGCTTACTTACTTTCCCCATTAAAGACATAATTGCAGGAATAAATGTAGGTAACATAATTAGGCTCAATATCATTAATCCGAAAATAACCATAATCGCTACTTCAATTAATGTATATATTCCAGATGGAATTAGCGCAGCAAATGTTCCGCCAAGTATAATCGCTGCCGAGATCACAACGCCTCCGATATTACGTGCCGCAACGAGGATCGCATCTTTCTCAATATGCTGTACTTCACGATAGCGCATCATAAGGAATATGCTGTAATCTACGCCAAGCGCAACGATCATAATGAATCCGAAAAATGGTACATTCCAGCCAATAGCTTCGACTTTTAATATTTTTGTAGTTACTAATTCTGTCAGACCAAGTGATACGAGATAAGTGATCAATAAGGATGCTACAATAATAAGAGAACTCCACAGTGATCTTGTTATAAATAGTAATACAATACCTATACCAATTAGCATCATAATTGCTGTTCGATTGAGATCTGAGCTTGAAATCTGTTGAAGATCCACATTTTGCGATGACTTACCGCCGAGTGCATACTCCGCATCTTGTAAGATACTACCGTCAATAGATGCTTGAAGCTGCTTATTCACATTTTGTACGATTGTAATAGCTTCTTTACTATAAGGGTTGACCGATAGTACAATGTTCATCGTTACAAAGTTACGATCATCCGACATATACATATCCATCGATTGCTGAAAATCATCGCTAACAATAATATCTTCAGGAATGTAAAACTTCTGAGCAGCTGATGAACCACTTAATCCATTCAAATAGCTCTGAGCTTCCGTTAAGCCTGCACTGATCTGGTCTAGTCCATTCGTACTCTCGGTTAAACCACTTTGTAGCTCTGTCATTTGTGCGACAAGTCCCGTTAATTTGGATAAGATTTCACGTTGTCCATCATTAATTTGCTTGATTCCCGTTGCAAGCTCTCCACTTTTCCCAGCGAGCGCGGCTGAGCCTTGTGAGCCTTCCTGCAAACCTTTACCTAGACTGTCTGAGCCTGTAATAAGTGCGGTAACACCATCACTCATTAATCCAAATGCACCGTTCACCGTTAACAATGATTTATTCGCAGTTAAGAGTGCCGCCATCGCCGTTTCATGCTGGGTACTCCATTGATTGAGCCCTGTAACTAATTCAGACAATTGCGACTGTGCTGAAGCTGCTACTGCCAATGTCGTCTGAATGCTCGTATGTTTCGCTAATTCAGGTTGTTCTTCAATAAGTAGATTCATACTTTGTTCGATTTGCTTATAACCTTCAATTGTACCGTTGATTGCTAGCTTAATCGCTGAAAATTGGTTACCATACAAATTTAACCCTGAATATAATTCGGAATATCCACTGTACAAACTAGATACACCAGAAGAAAGCTCCGTAATATTTTGCTGTAATGTGACCAGTCCCGCTTCAAGCTCATCTACACCTGTCACGCCATTAGCTATTCCATCTGACAATTGCACGAGCACATTACCTAACTGCGTTGCCCCTGCCTGAACTGTACTTGTGCCATCAATTAATTGTTGTATGCTGTCTAGATCATTGGTGCTTTGACCACTTAACTGCTTCTCTACACCTTTGAAGCCTTCATTAATCGTATTAACGCCATCAGATACTTCATTCAATCCTGAATTAACAGTTTCTGTTTGATCGCTAATATATAATTCATTAATCTTTTCACCTTCAGGCCTTGTAACGGTGTATATACTCGATACGCCTTCTACATTTAATAAAGTAGCTGCTAACTCATCAATCGCCTGTAAGTCCAATGTATTATCGAGCTCGCGATCCATCTTCAAGACTAATGTTGTCGGTGATGAAAAACCTGCAGAATAATGTTCTTCGATTACCTTAATCCCTTGTTTCGAGCGATAGTGATCTTCAACTTCAATAAGGTCGTTATAACTCAATACTCTGCTATAGGACAACGCAATTGGAATACATAGTGCTAGTACAATTACTAATGTAATAATTGGTCGCATTACTGAAAACTTCGATAAATTTGCCCATAAGCGACTGTCGCTATGACCTTCGAACTTTTTCACCGGCCAGAACATTTTTCTGCCCATAATCGCCATAAAGAATGGATTCAATGTAAGTAATACTAGAATTAGTACAGCAACACCTATGGCTACTGCAGAACTAGAGCGATAAACTTGGAATTCTGCGAATAGAAGTGTAATAAAGCCGATAAATACAGCTAATCCGCTATATACAACCGTTTTCCCAGCCGATTGATACGTAGCTTTAATGGCTTCAAGTATATCGTTCGAACGACTTAGCTCTTCTTTATATCGTGTAAATAATAGTATATTGTAATCCGTACCTATTACAAACAAAATAACGACTAGAAATACTTGTGTAAAATTAGAAAACGGATAATTATAGTGATCAACTAACTG
>DXHF01000044.1 GCA_019113605.1 Candidatus Paenibacillus intestinavium | reverse complement strand
ATGATTTATATGGGCATCATGTTGGCGATGATATAATAGAAACGTTGTCAGATGTGCTTACTGGGTATATTAAGCAAGGGGATCATATCTCGCGTTTTGGGGGAGACGAGTTTGTAATTTTATTTCAATTCAACCAAGTTGAGGAGATTGACATTTTCGCAGCTCAAATATCTGAAGCTATTACTCAGCGGATTGTAGGTATGAATCGTGATATCAATTTATCGGTTAGCGTTGGGATTAGTTTATATCCAAGTGATGGACATGATTATGATGAGTTACTGAAAAAAGCAGATATAGCTCTATATCAAGTGAAGCATAATGGTAAAAATAACTTTATGAGATATGAACCATATATGATTAATTATCAGCAAGACAAACGTAAAATGGAGAAAATATTGCGTGAAGCGCTAGCCAAGGAGCAGTTTCTGTTAGTATTTCAGCCACAAGTGCATGCACGTTCAAAGCGAATATATGGAATTGAGGTACTGCTTCGATTACGTACGGAAAGTGGTGTAATTTTATCACCTGATAAATTTATCCCAATAGCGGAGTCTGTTGGTTTAATTGTACCGATTGGGGCGTGGGTCATCCGAGCGGCTTGTATGCAGGGGATGGAATGGATTAGACAAGGCTATGAGCCAGTTAAAATTTCAATCAATATATCTGGATTGCAATTGAAATCTATTCAATTCATGCCCTCGGTACGAGCTATATTAGAGGAAACTGGAATGAATCCTGCACATTTAACATTTGAAATTACGGAAACTACGATTATCGATCAATCATATGTTGTGTTGAATGCTATTGAGGAGATCAGAAAAATAGGTATCTCTGTTGCTATTGATGATTTTGGAATTAGCTATTCATCATTATCTGTGTTGAAAAATTTCCCAATCGAAATTTTGAAAATCGATAAAAGTTTTATTCATGAAATGGTTACGGATGACAAGGGCTATAAAATCGTAAATGCGATTATAAATATTGCAAAAAGTCTTGATCTGCGTATCGTTGCAGAAGGTGTAGAGGATAGCACGCAATTGGAGTTATTAGATGAATTAGGATGTCATTACATTCAAGGTTTTTACATAAGTAAACCAATTAGTAAAGAAGAAATCATTTACTTTTTACCGAACAAACCGGCGCTGGCAAATATGCTATACAACCAAGAGCAAAAGGATGGAGCAGGCTAGAATGATTATTGGCATAGGTCATGATATGACGGAACTATTACGAGTAAGAAAGCTACTAGCAGGAACAATTGGCGAGAAGTTTCTACGTCGTATTTTTACCGAGCAGGAATATGAGGAGCTTAGTACAACAGTAGGCGAGGTACGTAAAGTTGAATATGTAGCGGGTCGATTTGCGGTGAAGGAAGCGGTAAGCAAAGCTTTTGGCTGTGGGATAGGCTCGAAGCTTGGCTTTCATGACATTGAAATTAAGCGAAGTGTCAATGGAAAACCCATTTGCAATATTACTGCAACAGCACTAGAAGCACTTGGATATGGAGCTATGAATCTTGATATTCATGTTTCTATCACCCACGAACGAGAGCTTGCTTCAGCATTTGTTGTCGTTGAAAGTAGAACATAATTAGTAAGGGGTGCATTAGAAGATAATCTTCTAATGCACCCCTTACATGTTTTCATCATGTTATTGCTTAGATAACCAAGCAGCTAATGAATTGATTTCTTGCTCGGAGAGCTTATCTTTAAATGGCTGCATGACCTCACCGCCATTAGTAATCGTTGCAACAATATCATCGTAGCTCAGTGATTTATAGATTTGCTGTAAATTAGTTTGTTCACCCATCTTGCCAGAAAGATCAATAGCATGACAGCTTATACAACGAGCTTTATAAAGCGATTGCACTTCATTTGGAGCCGCTGAAAGTGAAATTGGCTTTGAGGATTGTTGTTGTCCATTTGAAGCTGTATTTGAGCCTTTCTGCCCGCATGATGATAAAATAACGCTAACGAAAATAATGATACAAGCAACAGACATAATAGTTTTCGCTGCTTTCATTGCTAACCTCCTACAACTTTTCATGCTTCTCATGAAGTACCTTCAGTAAATGAAAAGTACTTCGGAAGGAAATACTACAACTTTTTGTTACCTACTTGAAGTGCTCCTTGTCAACAAAAAGTCGCATCGGAAGCAGAGCTTACTTAGAAATGATATAATATACAAAGCATAATTCTATTATATATGAATACTAATGCAAGTACACAAGGGATGGTAGTACATTACATGACAATATTAAATATTGAACAGAAAAAAGAAAAATACGGATTAGACTTACTAGAGTGGTATTTTCAAATACAGCGCGATTTGCCTTGGCGGAAAAATCATGATCCGTACCGCATATGGGTATCAGAAATTATGTTACAACAGACTAGAGTGGATACAGTAATTCCTTATTATAATACATTTATGGAGAAGTTTCCAACAATAAGAGCGTTAGCGGAGGCGCCAGAAGATGAAGTGTTAAAGTGCTGGGAAGGATTAGGCTACTATTCTCGCGCTCGCAATTTGCAAGCTGGAGCACGCATGGTCATTGAGCAATATAATGGTCAGGTGCCAACAACTGTGGAAGAAGTAGCGAAGCTTAAAGGTGTTGGACCGTATACTAGCGGAGCAATAATGAGTATAGCGTACAATGAGTCCGTACCAGCTGTTGATGGTAATGTTATGCGCGTCCTATCACGATTCTTCTTGCTTGAAGATGATATTGCTAAGGCATCGACGAGAACAAATATCGAAAAACTAGTTTTAACGATGATTCCAGAAGGTAAAGCCCGTTATTTTAATCAAGCACTAATGGAACTTGGCGCGTTAATCTGTTCACCGAAATCGCCTAGCTGTCTAATTTGTCCTGTGATGGAGCATTGTGAATCAAGAATTCAAGGCAGAGAACTTGAAATACCGTACAAGACAAAAGCGAAAAAAGCTAGAGTTGAGTATAGAGTGGCTGTAATCGTTGAAGGAACTGGCAGCGATGAAGGCAAAATTCTTATTCGCCAACGACCTAACGAAGGATTATTAGCAGGGATGTGGGAACTACCGCATATACTAATTGATGATAGTAATGCGATTTCATTATTCGAAGCCGAACCGAAAGAGCAGCCTGAACTAGGCGCAGCTATTTCCTCTTTCGTCTATAATGAGCAAAAGCTACTAGTACGTCCATATCAATGGTACAGTGATGAAGAGCATATATTTAGTCATATTCGCTGGAAAATGCGATTCTATAAAGCTGATATGGATGAAAATTTAGAAGTTGCACATTTAAATGAGCAAACAGAAGCGGTTCAGGTGGATTCGAAGGTTGCGCAGCTAGAAAAGGATTCCGAAGCGGCTCTGGTGGATTCGGAAAATCGGGTTTCAGACCAGCTAGTTGCTGAACGAAGTGAATCGTACAATAGTAAGGTTGGTTCCGATACCGCTACTGATAAGGGGAGTCAATATCGATTTATCAATGAGGCGGATATGAATACTCTTCCGTTTCCGAATTTGTTTTTGAAAGTCATTCAGCAATATTGGAAGAAGAAAGAGGAATAATAATATGAAATCTACACTGCTTAATGAACTATTAGATCATAAAATTATTGCTATATTACGGGGAATCGAAGATTCATATGCGATAGCTACAGGGCATGCGATTGTCGATGGTGGCGTCAAATTTATGGAAATTACGATGAATACTGTAGGTGCGACCACAATGATTGAACAATGGCGTACAACATTTGACGGAATTGCTTATGTAGGTGCTGGTACAGTTATTGATGTTGAACATGCGAAGCGAGCAGTTGCAGCAGGTGCTCAATTTCTTATATCTCCCAATTTAGATGTTGAAGTTGTTCAATATGCGCAGCAGCAAAATATACCGATGTGGCCAGGTGTTATGACACCAACTGAGGTTATTCAAGCAATGAAAGCGGGCGTTGATGCTATTAAACTATTTCCGATGGCTTCGCTTGGTATCAACTACTTAAGCGAGATTCGCGGACCGATCAAAGACATACCTATTATTGCTACTGGCGGCGTTAATTACGATAATTTTAGGCAATACTTTGAAGCAGGCGCTAATGCCGTTGGTATGGGGACGAAGCTAGTTAATTTAGAAAATGCGAAACTAGGTAAGTTTGATGATATTACAAGGCAGGTACAGGCATATACCAAGTTAGCCGCATCTTTGTAAAAGGAAGTTTAAAAAGCGGACTTTGATAACGGTGTGATGCGTTGTAGCATAGTCGACGTCGAATATGAAGTGAATTTGGGAAGTCCGGTACGCATGTACCAAGTACGTACATTTACGTTTCCTCCTTCCTAAAATTGACTCCATCTTCTTGGTTCTGAAAGCCCGCTTTTTAAACCAGTATTGTTAAGAGGAAGTTTAAAAAGCGGACTTTGATAACGATGTGTGTTGCGTTGTAGCATAATCGACGTCGAATATGAAGTGAATTTGGGAAGTCCGGTACGCATGTGCCAAGTACGTACATTTACGTTTCCTCCTTCCTAAAATTGACTCCAT
>DXHF01000465.1 GCA_019113605.1 Candidatus Paenibacillus intestinavium | reverse complement strand
CGCCAGGGGATGACAATCTCAGAGCCAGCAGTACCAAATATACCGAACATACGCTGAACTTGAGGAATAACAATAGAATCAATCTTCCCTTGCCGTAAATCTAATTCTATATCACTAATATGCCCAAGTTTTTTACCATCTACAATATTAATAACATCTTTAGATTGGAAATCAGATATTTTCATACTACTCATCCGCCCCTTTTACAAGCTATGATCGTTTAGTATATGTATGAAAAAGTTAAAGTATATCTGACTCTAAAGCAAACCCAAATAGAATTTCAATCACCTTTTTCAAAAATAGAAAAAGCTGTTCCAAGAACTATTTATGAAGGAAGCGCAACAACATGTATATTACAATTACATATTGTAACTAATCCATTCACGAACAGTCTCAAAACAGCTATCGAAGTCGATTTTTAGATTTTAAGCATTCACATATTTCTGCATTTGTTGAATCGCCGACTTTTCGAGGCGTGATACTTGTGCCTGAGAAATCCCTATTTCGTCTGCCACTTCCATCTGAGTTTTCCCTTCAAAAAACCGCATAGATAAGATCATTTTTTCACGATCATTCAAACGATGCATTGCTTCACGTAGTGCAATCTCTTCGATCCAAGTAATATCTTTATTTTTCTCGTCACTAATTTGATCAAGAACATAGATTGGATCACCACCATCATTGAAAATAGGCTCGTACAACGACACGGGGTCTTGAATGGCATCTAGTGCAAACACTACATCTTCCTTTGGTACATTAAGTAATTGCGAAATTTCCATTACAGTCGGTTCGCGCGCAAATTTATTCGTCAAGCTATCACGAGCCTGCAACGCTTTATACGCGATATCACGTAGGCTTCGCGAAACTCTAATTGGATTATTATCACGTAAATATCTGCGAATTTCTCCAATAATCATTGGGACAGCGTAAGTAGAGAATTTCACATTTTGACCTAGATCAAAATTATCAATAGCTTTCATTAAACCAATACAACCAACTTGAAATAAGTCATCTACAAATTCGCCTCTGTTATTAAAACGTTGAATAACACTTAGCACTAATCTTAAATTTCCATTAACTAATTTCTCTCTCGCTCCCCACTCTTCGCGAGTTTGCAAACCAGTGAATAATTCGCGCATTTCAACGTTTGTTAGGACTGGCAGCTTAGCAGTATCTACGCCACAGATTTCAACTTTATTACGGGTCAATATCATTACCTCCCAAGGAGAAACATTAATGCTCATTATCTCCTTGGGAAATGATTTTATTCCTGTTTTGACATTTTGCGACAAGAACGTTTTCTGATTTTAAGAAGTAAAAAGTACGTTATTCATTGTCGTGACACGTTTGAAAACGCTTAATAATTTGTGGAATTTTTTTATAATTATATTTAAACTCATAGTCAGATAAATTCGGGTCTATATGGAACTTCAAGATAACTGTGCAGATTTCTCCTGGTTTCAAGCGCTTCCACGCCCATATCATTCCATGCTTACGTTCTTCACTAATATAACTAACATTAGGTAGCGCTTCTCGCACATTGGAAGCAAGTATGAAATGATTACTCGAAATCGACTCTTCGTAATTTCCAGTATTTTGTATATTAGTTTTTATTACAACTGATTGTTGATCTCGTTGCAATTCAATACACGAAAAAGTTAGTTGAAAGCTCAAATAGCTTAGCGTGATTGGCTCTGTCGATGTCATGATAGTAGGCATAAGCTGAATTACACACCCTCCCTGCAACATCTTTTTGGAATACACATACTCGATTAAGCGTCCACAACATTTATATGCGAACAGTTTGAATTTCTTCCTAATATCGTATGCTAATCCCACAAATAGTTGTCTAGGTTATTATCATGTCCTTTTAGAGCATTTTATTAAATTCTTTTCGTAACCGTTTTATAATTCGTTTCTCAAGTCGAGAAATATAGGATTGCGAGATACCTAACATATCTGCAACATCTTTTTGTGTTTTCTCATCCCCATCTGCAAGCCCAAAACGCAATTGCATAATAATTCGTTCTCGATCGGATAGTTTTTCAAGCGCTTTTTGTAATAACTTACGATCTACTTGCTCTTCGATATTACGATAAATCGTATCATTATCGGTACCTAGCACATCAGATAACAATAATTCATTACCATCCCAATCGATGTTCAAAGGTTCGTCGAAGGATACTTCTGATCTAGTCTTAGAATTTCTTCTCAGATACATTAATATTTCATTTTCAATACAACGAGAAGCATATGTAGCTAACTTAATTTTCTTTTCCGGATCAAATGTATTCACTGCCTTAATTAGACCAATCGTACCAATCGATACAAGATCTTCAATATTAATGCCAGTGTTTTCAAATTTACGGGCAATGTATACGACTAGCCGTAAATTACGTTCGATTAGAATTGTGCGAATGCTGCTATCACCAGAAGGTAGTTTGATAAGAAGATATTCTTCTTCTTCACGCGTTAATGGTGGAGGCAACGCTTCACTTCCACCAATATAATAGATCCTCTCATCTTTAAGACCTAGCTTTAACATCAACCGATAAAAAGAAATTTGCGCTAACAACTTATACTTCAGCATCATCGTTTGTTCCTCCCAAAACTTTTGATTGGCTATTCATCATCAAAGCCCACAGGTGGGCTTTCAGAACCAAGAAGATGTAGTGATACTTAGTGAAGACGGAAGCGCAAGTGTACATCACTACGTACACGCGAACCGTACTTTCCAAGTAGCGCTACATATTCGCCGTCGAATTCACTACGAAATCATTCATCGTTATCAAAGCCCACCATTGATGGGTGAATGATCGCCTGATACGCCCCATCCCCACTCAACTGACCTCCATCGAAGCCGATGAGCACCTTGATACTTTCAAAGCTCTTTCCGCCATAATTGACCTTCACACAATCAGGCTTGACTGCTAATAAAAATTGTGATCCATTATTCACACCCCGAAAGGGGATTATTCTAATTCGATCTTGCCACTCGAATTGAACTTTTTCGTCGGACAACAACATTAGTGCATCATTCGTTTCACCTTGCTTCAATGCCTTCAAAAACTTCTCAGGTAACGCATCTTGCAGTGTTGATACTTCAATAATCATAACGGGACATTTCGTCAGCGGATCATATAATTGATTTCCAGTATCAATTAAGCCAGTGCACATGAAAATTTGACCATCAATATCAACTTCCACATCTGCAAGATGTGACTCCACTAATTGATGCTTCTTCTTACTTCTCATAAAGCTAGTAAATAGAAAGAGTACAATGGAAAAACTAGCAAATAAATAAAAAATTCCAATATGTAGCTTCGTCGTTACCGCCCCACCAATAAATAGTACATTTGCCCATACCTCTTGCGAACTCCTCATAAGTAGAAAGTAGAGTGCCATCATCCCACCAGCTGCTACGAAACTTACGATATAAAAGCTAACAATATCTCGTAAAAACGTTTGTAATGAATAATAGCCGAATGTAATGTATATCATGAGTATAGAGACAAATAATTTAATGGAAATATGATATAGAGACGATAGATTCGGAAAAATCATTGCCATCGTATATAACGCACCGACAGATCCAGCAAGCAGCACACGCCAAGCCTTCGGCTTAAAACCTCTTATCCACCCCGTCGTTAACAATAGCACTCCATCTACTAACAGTTCACGTAGCAGCAGCACGTCCAGATACACCTTCATGCCATACCTTCCTCCTACTACAATGAGAACACCTCGAAAATTAATAAATTCTATTTCGGTAAACACAGTATATGGGATATCTATTCCAAAGTCTGTCTGTTTATGTCAGTAGTGGAGTTCTATTTTTGTCGGAAAAAGCCGTCATTACTAGATTACAAAACAAAAAAAAGAGTTAGACGCTTACATATTGTAAGTGTCTAACTCTTTCACATGTTTACTCCAATAGATTATTCAAAAAGAAAACTTTTTGAAGTTGTACTATAAGCCATTATTTGCGACGTAGAAAAGCAGGAATCTCTAAATCATTAGAAAGGTTTGTACCAATCGACTTTGTCACTGGAGGTTTTCCAGCTTCAGCAACATCATTGTCTTGACCTGCTTGACGTCGAGGTGCAGCTTCCATAGGTTTTGCTTCAAAACCAGTCGCAATAACCGTTACTTTAATTTCTTCTTTAAGATCCTCATCAATAATCGCACCGAAGATCATATTTACATCTGGATCGGATGCAGATATAACGATTTCAGCAGCTTCATTCACTTCATATAGAGATAAGTTGCTTCCACCAGTAATATTCATAATGACACCACGCGCTCCATCGATAGATGTTTCTAGCAATGGACTTTGAATAGCTTTACGAGCAGCTTCAGCAGCACGGTTTTCACCAGATGCAATACCAATACCCATAAGTGCAGATCCACGCTCCGTCATAATTGTTTTCACGTCTGCAAAGTCAAGGTTAATTAGACCAGGAACGGCGATAAGATCAGAAATACCTTGAACAGCTTGACGTAAAACATTATCTGCTTCACGGAATGC
>DXHF01000464.1 GCA_019113605.1 Candidatus Paenibacillus intestinavium | reverse complement strand
ATGAATGTAGTCACGAATACATGTACCATCTTCTGTCGCATAGTCATCACCGAATACAGAGATATGTGGTCTTTTGCCTAAAGCTGCTTCCAATACGATTGGAATAAGATGAGTTTCAGGGTCATGTGCTTCACCAATTTTTCCGCTATCATGTGCACCAGCAGCGTTAAAGTAACGAAGTGAAATGTACTTAACACCGTAAGCAACATCAAACCATTTCATCATTTTTTCCATAGCTAGCTTTGTTTCACCATAAGCATTCGTTGGTGTTGTACGATCGTATTCGTCGATAGGTACACTTTCAGGTTCACCATACGTTGCTGCAGTAGAAGAGAATACGATTTTCTTAACATTGTATTCGTTCATCTTTTCAAGCAAGCATAGTGTTCCAAATACGTTGTTATTATAATATTTACCCGGATTTTTCATACTTTCACCAACTAAAGAGTTAGCTGCAAAGTGAATTACCGCATCAATTTCATTTTCAGTAAACACTTTATCCAAAATATCATTGTCACGAAGATCGCCAACATAAAGCTTACCGCCTAGAAGCGCCTCTTTATGACCTTGTTGTAAATTATCAAGAATAATGATTTCTTCTCCACGCTCATGCAAAGCCGCTACCGTATGAGACCCAATATATCCCGCGCCACCTGTAACTAGAACTGCCATAATATCATCTCCTCAAATTTTTCATTGACTATTCGATACAACTTCCTGTTATGAAAAATACATCGGAAGCATTAACTAAATTTATAGTTTGCTTTCCAAATATACTTCTCGTCGCCACCAACAATGTGTACGGTACAAGTACACGAATGGTCAATGCACGTAACATGCATCGGAAGCTTATGCTAACCTTTCCAAGTTCGTTTCAGATGCGATGTCGAATACGCTACAACGCATACTCATCGATATCAAAGTCCATTTTTTGAACTAACTTATAATAAAGGTTCAAAAAGCGAGCTTTTAGATTCGAGAAGATGACCCACAGCGAAAACGAGTAGCACAGCGTACGTAATTGGTACGTGAGCACACGCAGGCTTTCGATTGGGGGCATATTCGATGTCGAGTATGCTACGTCAGCTTAATCATCTATATCAAAGTCCGCTTTTTGAACTACAACTGTTCTACGCCGTTTCCTATTGTGCACACATAGAAGTCCGGCACTAACCCAGTTTCAGCTGTATATTCAGCAGCTACTTGCTCCTTGAATTGCTCGATAGAATCTTGATGAACAAGAGAAACTGTACATCCTCCAAAGCCTGCTCCCGTCATACGAGCACCTAATACGCCTGGAACCTTGCGAGCTGCTGCGACCATCGCATCTAACTCAGAACCTGTTACTTCGTATAGATCACGAAGTGAATCATGCGAACCGTTCATTAGTTGACCAAATTGAATAAGATCATTTGCTTTCAATGCTGTCATTGATTGAAGAACACGATCAATCTCTTCCACAACATGTTGTGCACGTTTCAAAACAACTTCGTCTTTAATAAGATGTTTGGATGCATTGAATTGTTCAATATTAAGTTGACCAAGTAATGTTAACTCTGGATATTCAACACGCAAATCTTGAACGGCTTGCTCACATTGCGCACGACGCTCATTATAAGCAGAATCAACTAGACCACGACGTTTATTGGTATTACCGATAACTAATTTATAGTCACCAGAGTTAAAAGGTACTAGATCATATTCAAGCGTATCGCACATAAGTAGAATCGCATGATCTTTTTTACCATTAGCAACAGCAAATTGATCCATAATTCCGCATTGTACGCCATTGAATTCATTTTCCGATTTTTGAGACATTAGAGCAATCTTCACCGTGTCTATCGGTTGATTTTCTAATGTAAGTAAAGCAAATGCTGTTACTACTTCAATCGAAGCTGAAGATGAAAGTCCAGCACCATTAGGAATTTCACCATGGAATAGTAGATCATAACCAGAGCTGAACACGACACCCGTTTGATGGATTTCATTAACAATTCCTTTGGGATAGTTCATCCAGTCATCTGCTTCATCGAAAACAACACTCTCGATACTTAATACTTTTGTTTCATCAAAGTTTGTAGAAGCAAGACCAAGCCCTTTATCTTCACGCTTACGTACAAGTAATGTTGTTCCGAAAGTTAGGGCAGCTGGGAAAACGTAACCACCATTGTAATCTGTATGTTCACCAATCAAGTTAACGCGCCCTGGAGCATGGAATACTTGAATCTCATCATTAGAAGTCCCGAAACGCTGTACAAATTGCTCTTTCAAATTTTGAATATTTGCCATTGTTATCACATTCCTTTTTTATTAAATTTGTTAAGTGATATTGCATTCAGTATATAGTAATTTCAGTAGTAACAAAATGGTGGCAAGTGAAATCTATATGGATTAATGTGACTTCACCGCTAGTTTCATGATAAAATGTAGACAAGAAAGGATAGGTGATATTATGGAACAGTCCTCTCATGAACTCCTGAAGCCAAACCAACATTATGCAGACGAAGAATCTACGAAAGAATCGTACCGTGTAGCATCCAATCCTATTATGACAGAACCTAACCAACAATGGCTTCATGTATTATTTGCAGGTGAAAGTTATACGAAACCAATGCATCGACTTGGTCCTAAAGTGTATGACTTTTATCTTATGCATGTCATTCTTTCAGGTAGCGGAAGCTTTATTACAGAGCATCAACACTACCAATTACATGCAGGTGATACATTTCTTATTAGGCCGAATGAATTAATTTCCTACGTATCTGATAGCAATGACCCTTGGCACTATCGGTGGGTCGCTTTTCGAGGCGAGCAAGCTGAACATCTTGTAGCTACAGCTGGATTCACCTCCGGTTGTGAAGTCATCAACATTGCTTCACTTGAACCAACAGGGAGTTATTATCACGATATATTAGAGGCGTTCCGTTATAGTCACCCTACTTCATCGATATACGCCTCGGGATTACTGCATATGATCATGACTGAATATGGAAGAGCTCAGCAGCCATCTGATCATGGATTGCATCGACAACAAATTAATGAACATCAGTTGCACAATCAAATTGTGCATTATTTGACAACTCAGTATACCCACCCTGTCTCTATTGAACATATGGCTGAAGCACTCGGTTATAATCGTGCTTATCTTTCCCGTATATTCAAACAAAAAATCGGAGTTACTCCTAGCACTTTTTTGTTACAGTTACGATTAGATAATGCTAAACGTTTACTTAGAGAACGACATGAACTAACGATCGAACAAGTATCTGCTTCCGTTGGCATTCAAGATGCGCTTTATTTTTCTAAACAATTCAAAAAGCGTTACCAACAATCTCCTACTTCATATCGCAAACGAGTATTAGATCAAATGAAATAATGGATATACTAAGCTCTGAGGTGAATATTATGAAAGAGCTTCATACAGGAGATTTTTATTGGAATACATTTGATACGACGCCATCCCACTGGCCTACATTAGAACAATCTCTAACAACAAAAGTACTTATTGTTGGTGGCGGAATATCTGGATTATTAATGGCCTATACGCTTCAAGAACAAGGTATTGATTTTGTCTTGCTTGAAGGCGATCAAATCGCAGAGGGTAGTTCCTTGGCTAGTACTGGATTGTTGCAATATTGTAATGACATTATGTTACACGAATTAAGAAGTACGATCGGTCGTGAAAAAGCAGATATTTACTATCGCTACTGTTATCTGGCATTAGACTGGCTCAAGCGTATCGCCTCCACTCTCCAAAAACATGTGGGTGATGCTCATTTCTATCCTCGGACAAGCATGCAATACTGTAGCAGCGAAGAGGATATTATTAAGCTTCAGCAAGAATATGAGGCATTGCTAAGCTTGGATTTACCTTGTGAATTATGGGGTTCACAACAAATCGAGCAGCATTTTCCATTCTCAAAAGGTACTGCATTAATTACACATGGCGATGCCGAAGTCAATCCTTATCTTTTCGTATTACAACTTGCGAAATACTTAACGAAAAAAGACTGTCATTTGTATGAAAAATCGTTAGTTTGTGATCATGAACGATTATCAAACGGGAAATACCAAGTTACGGTTAATAACGTTCACAATGTTGAATGTGAATATATTGTCTACGCTATTGGCTATCAGCCTAAGCAACTTCATCAGCCGTTCTTTCATTCTGCCCTTAACCGAACTTATGTTATTGTTACAAATCCTGTGGACGATCTAACAAGCTGGTATGAAAATTATATGCTTTGGGAAACAGCCCGTCCCTATTTATATTTGCGAACGACGATTGATTCAAGAATTATTGTCGGTGGACTTGATGAAAATATCCAGACTCCAAATCATAATAATGCATCCGTAGATGCTCATAACAATACATTGCTAGCAGAATTACGCAAACTTTTTCCCGAGTATGATCTCCAGATTGATTATAGTTGGAACGCAACCTTTGCGGAAACAGCCGATCAGCTTCCCTATCTCGGTGTAGACCCTGCTGATGAACATATTATGTATATTCTTGGTTATGGCGGTAACGGAACTGTATCTAGTATGCTTGGCGCTGAATTATTAACGAATATTATCTCTGGTTCGGGGGATATGAATGATCTAGCCGAAATCGTCAAGCTTGACCGTTAGAGGTAGTTCAAAACATTCACTTGTGATCACGGTGATTAAGCTAACGCAGCATAGTCGGCGGCGAATATGCCTCCCCATCGAAAGCCTGCGTGTGCTCACGTACCAATAACGTACGCTGTGCTACTCGTTTTCGCTGGGGGGCATCTTCTTGATGCTGACAAGCGAATGTTTTGAACTTTCATTTTAAGGTAGTTCAAAAAGCGGACTTTGATAACGATGATTGTGCTGACGTAGTATATTCGACATCGAATATGAAGTGAACTTGGAAAGTACGGTTCGCGTGTACCAACTACGTACACTTGCGCTTCCGCCTTTCTCAAGTAGCACTCCATCTTCTTGGTTCTGAAAGCCCGCTTATTTGAACCTTTATTGGAAGCTTCGTGCTAAACATTGTCCGCTCGTGTACTCGTACCGTACACGTTGCTGGGTTTCGTTTCATCGTTGTGATCGTATTTCATCGCTTATGCTCGTGTACTCGTACCGTACACGTTGCCCCGTTGCACTTTATTATACGTTATCCAATATTTGAACTGCTTTGGTGTCGGGTATCCAGTCATTATCTTCAGAATCGGACATATACAAGCTATCAAACAATGAGCCTCCGATTGCATCGTCGGTAATACATAGTAATAAATGTCCATGACGCAATGCTTGTAAGCAAGTACTTGCTACATCGTCATTGAGACCGTATGCTCGAAGCGCCTCCATACCATGTTGTTCATTCGCTTCACCGACAATTACACCAGGCATCCCATTAATCGGAATTTGCATCGAAGCTTGAGACACGAAGAAAGGAGTAATAAATATATTTTCATTATCTATGCCACTATTAGAGTTAGCTGAAGCAATTTCTGAGAGTAGATCTATATGAATCGTTGTTTCTGCATTAAGTAATTTACTATGCTCCAAATCCGAAGCAACAATTTTCAATCGATCCTTCGTAAATCCATTGGCTTCTAATGTTTGAAGCGCCCCTGCTACCTCATGTTGACTTTCAAACAATAATACTTTGCTGATCATAATAAGCAGCCTCCTAAAACTTTTTGTTAACTTCCTTGAGCAACTACTACGCAAACAAAAAGTCGCTTCGAAAGCATATACCCTACTTTTTGTTAACTTCCTTGAGCAACTACTACGCAAACAAAAAGTCGCTTCGAAAGCATATACCCTACTTTTTGTTAACTTCCT